>CAZDBC010000581.1:0-1406 GCA_964503295.1 uncultured Kiloniellaceae bacterium
CCAGGCGATCGCAACCGAGACGGGACATCATGCCGACAGCCTGACCGCAACAGCGCTCGATCCCGAAACCCGTCATCAGCTCGCGCGCAACAACGATGAGGCGCTGGCCGCCGGGGTGTTCGGCGCGCCGAGCTACCTCTATCGCGGCGAGCTGTTCTGGGGACAGGACCGCCTCGATTTCCTGGAGCGCGCTCTGGCCGCCACCTGACGACTGGCAACCTTCGGCCGAAGGCCCGCCCTGCCGCGGCTCTGGAACCCACCCGGCTGCCTGACGTTCCTAGCGAGGACAAACCTGCCTGGAACAGCTCAGCAGCACATGCCCCGCGGTCGCATCGGCTTGAAGGAAAAGCTCGAGTACCTCTCGGTCCTCGAGCAGGACGGCAGTCTGGACGAGGCCCACGACCCGGGCCTGCCCGACGACCTTCTGCGCGATCTCCACCGTGCCATGCTGCTCGCACGCCGTTTCGACGAGCGGCTGCTCAACCTGCAGCGACAGGGCCGGCTCGGCACCTTCGCCCCGGTCAAGGGCCAGGAAGCGGCGCAGCTGGGCGCCGTCGCGGCGATCGAGCAAACCGACTGGATGGTGCCGTCCTACCGCGAGACCGCGGCCGCGATCTGGCGCGGTCTGCCGCTCGAGGGCCTCTTCCTCTACATCGCCGGCTACAACGAGGGCGGGGCCATACCTGAAGATCACTGCGACCTGCCGATCGCGATACCCGTGGGAACGCAGATGCTCCACGCCGTCGGACTGGCCTACGCGGCCAAACTGAAGCGGCAGGAGCGCATCGCGTTGACCTTCTTCGGCGACGGCGCGACATCCCAGGGCGATTTCCACGAAGCCATGAATTTTGCGGGCGTCTTCGAGCTGCCGGTCGTCTTCCTGTGCCAGAACAACCACTGGGCCATCTCGGTGCCGCGCAACCGGCAGAGTCATTCCGAGACTCTGGCCCAGAAGGCGCTGGCCTACGGACTGCCCGGGATTCAGGTCGACGGCAATGACCTGCTCGCGGTCTACGCCGCGACGAAGGAGGCGGTCGAGCGCGCCCGCGCTGGCGAGGGATCGACCCTTATCGAGTGCGTCACCTATCGCCTGGAAGTCCATACCACCGCCGACGATCCGACCCGCTACCGCGATGACGCGGAAGTCGAGGAATGGCGCAAGCGCGATCCCCTGCCCCGCCTGCAGAAGCATCTCAAGTCGCGCGACCTTCTGTCCGACGACCGGATCGAAGAGTTGGAAGACGCGATCAAGCAGGAGATCGAGAGGGCCTGGACGGCGGCCGAGAAGGAGATGGAGCGCCTGACCGACCCGACGTGCATGTTCGACCACGTTTACGCCAGCCTGCCGCCGCATCTGGAGGCACAGCGCGAAGAGTTGCGGCGCAGCCTGGCCGGGCGGCCGGACT
>CAZDBC010000581.1:1416-2484 GCA_964503295.1 uncultured Kiloniellaceae bacterium
CGAAGGAGACGAGCGACAGTCCGATTCCGAGGAGGAGCAGCGGATCGACGGCTGCGACCGGCCGGAAGAACCGGAGGACGAAAAGCGAAACGGAAAGCCCACCAGCGAGGCGGACGACAAGAGTGACGCCGGCGGGAACGGCGAGCAAAGAGAGCACGCGTCCGATGGCTGAGCTGACCATGGTCGAGGCGCTCAATCTCGCCCTGCGCCAGGAAATGGAGCGCGACGAGGACGTCGTCGTGCTGGGCCAGGACGTGGGCGTGGACGGCGGCATCTTTCGCGTCACCGAGGGCCTGATCGAGAAGTACGGTGCGGAGCGAGTGATCGACACGCCGCTCGCCGAGTCGGGCATCCTGGGCAGCGGCATCGGCATGGCGATGGGCGGCCTCAAGCCGGTCTGCGAGACGCAGTTCTCGGGCTTCAGCTACCTTGCCTTCCATCAGTTGGAATCGCACGCCGCGCGCCTGCGCTGGCGCTCCCAGGGCCGCTTCGGCGTGCCGCTCGTGCTGCGCACGCCCTACGGCGGCGGCGTGCGCGCGCTGGAACATCACTCCGAAAGCCGCGAGGTCTACTACGCCCATACGCCGGGCCTGAAGATGGTCATCCCCTCCGGGCCACGCAACGCGCGCGCCCTGCTGCTGAGCGCCATCCGCGACCCCGATCCCGTGATCTTCTTCGAACCCAAGCTCAGCTATCGCGCGTTTCGCGAGGAGGTGCCGGACGAGGAGGAGACGCTGCCGATCGGGCGGTCGACGGTCGCGCGCAAGGGCGACGACCTGACCATGATCGCCTATGGCGCCATGCTGCCCCGCGCCCTGGAGGCCGCCGAGATTCTCTCCGAGGAGGACGGGGCCGAGACGGAGGTGATCGATCTTCTGACCATCGCGCCTCTCGACGACCGACTGATGAGCGACACCCTGCGGCGCACCGGGCGTGCGGTGGTGGTGCACGAGGCGCCGCTGAGCTATGGCCCCGGTGCGGAGATCGTGGCCCGGCTGATGGAAAGCTCCTTTCTCTTCCTTGAAGCGCCGGTCAAACGGGTCGCGGGCTACGATATCCCGATCCCCT
>CAZDBC010000582.1:0-2483 GCA_964503295.1 uncultured Kiloniellaceae bacterium
GCCCTTGTTACAAAGCGCGCCGGGGCGTGGGCGACTGCAAAAAAGTGTATATCGATCAAGGGCGTGACAGATAGGCGGCCGGCCGCCGCTGTAACGCAAGCGGACGAAGCGGCGCCCCGTCCCGCATCGGCTCGGCAGATCTTTCAAGGGGTTAGACGGGCTGGCGCGCTCCTTGCTTGCTTTGCCCGTCAAAGCGGTCATCTCTGCGCGGAACAGCGGTCATGAAGACTCTGGCGAGAACGCATACGCGAAGACGCGCTCGGGCATCGGGTCTGACGGCGCTTGGAGCCTTTTTCCTTTTCTCGATGCTGTCGATCGGGGCTGCAAGGGCGGATTCGCTGCAGCTGATCCTCTACGGCGGCGCCGCACAGGCCGAGCCGGTCGTGGTCGACGACTCCGCACTTGCCGGCATACGCGGTCGGGGTACCGAAGGTTTCGACCCGGCGGCGCCGGAGTCACAGATCTCGATCATTCTGTGGGACGAGGGCGCCTCCAGCCGGCACCGCAATCAGCAGGGCTCCAGCATCAGCCAGAGCACCGGCTACGGGCACAGCCAGGCGAACAGCCTCGTCACCCGCTCGCAAAGGTATTGAGATGGGCTTGCGCCGGCGCGTGCCGGTTGGATGGTGTTTCGCCGGTTTGGCGCTGCTCGTCCTGTCGGTCGCCTGGCCGCCGCCGGCCGCGCTCGCCGGAGAAGGCGAGATTATCATCCTGCGCAAGGTGCCGCCGCGACCGGCAATCCGCGATGCGCCGCCAGCACCGCCGCTTGCCGTCAGGACAGCGCCCGACATCGATCTGTCCGCCGTCAACCGCATCAGCGGCGTGGTTCTCGACAGCACCGCGGCGATCCGCCCGCTTAGCGACCGCGAGGCGGCTTCGATTTCGGCCGAACCTGTTATCGGGAGTGGCCTTCCCGCGAAGACGAGCAAGTTGGGGCCCAGTGTCCTGGACGCGTTGGGCCAACGTCGGGGAGGGACGGGAAGCGATCGCGCCGGCATCGGCGGGACACGGTTGTTTGGTGGGGCGACGCCTGCCACGTCGCTGCGGGGCACCGGCGGAACCATCCGGCGCGCAACAGGCGGCCTCGGGGTCGCCATCGGCAAGGCCGTCGGGACCCGTTAGCGAGCGAAATGGAGACGTTCTCAGTGACCGATCGGAAATCTCGTGCGGGCCTCGCCGCCATCGTTTTCCTTGCCGTGCTCGGCAGCCATCGCATTGCGCCGGCGCAGGACCAGGAAGCCTTTTCGATGGCGACGGTCGGGGACGACGCCTTCGCCGAGTTTCGGGGACTCGCCTTGATCAATCAGGCGGCGGGCGATGGAAACATTCAGATGAACGGGACCACGGTGTCGCTGAACGGCAGCGGCGAGGCGGTTTCGCGGACCAGCGTGGTACAGCTCGGCAGCGGCCTCGACGCCGTCACGGAGGTTCAGGCGATCGCGCGAATCCTCGACGATGCCTTCGCGGAGGCGCAAGGCGTGATCCAGCTCTCCCAGGCGGCCGGCCAGGGCAATCTGCAGATCAACCTGCTGTCTGCGGCGCTCGGTCTGAACGGCGAGATCCTGGTCGAGGCGGAACTCAGCCAGAGCCGTTCGGAAAGCCTCGTGCCGGAGCCGGAGGAGACCGACGGGGTCCGCCATACCTTCGTCGCGGAGAGCGCTTTTCGCGATGCCAGCGGCATCATTCAGGTCAACCAGGCGGCCGGCAAGGCCAACACGACCTTCAACCGCCTGGTCATCGGCCTCGCGTCCGGCGCGACACCCTGACGCCGCCACGGCGTCGGCTTGTCCGCGTCGCCGGCAGCTTGGCGAGCGTAACGCCGGCGCCGCCTGAACGTCCGTTCTCCGATCCGCCTTTCTTCGTGCGGTTCCCGTTGAAGAGAACCTTCGCATGCCTGTCCGCTTGCGTTACGGCGCGCCCCCGGTTCCGGATGCCGATTGAATAGCAAGGCTTTAGTGCTTGCGACCGATGCCGGCTGTAACGGTGCCGAACAGACGGGCGCGCTGCGGCACAGGGCCCGAAATCCGAAAAATCGTTTCCGTTCAATTGTTTACAAGTCTGGCACGGGACTTGCTCAGTACAGGGTGGGAGCGGTCCGCTGTCTTCGGTTCAGCTTGGCCCTCCTCGAAGGTCACAACAAGGCAATACAGGAGGTTAGGCTATGAAGGTACTTAGATACGGCCTGTCGGCGCTGTGCGGCTTGGGTGCCGTGGCGCTGGTCGGCGCCTCGACGGCGGCGCTCGCGCGCGTCCGCCGCATCGCCCCGGAAGAGGCGACCGCCGCGCTTTCAAGGCTTCAGGCCAACGGTTACTTGATGCTGGCCGCAGACGGGCGCATCCGCAGCCGCATCGCCGAACTTGCGCGCGAGGTTCGTTATGTGAAGCAGCGCTTCAGAGAGGACGATGCGGACAGGCGCCCCTTCCTGGTGCGGAGCCTCAAGATCGAATTGCGCGACCGGGACAAGCCGGTGCGCTCCGAGGCTC
>CAZDBC010000583.1:0-2466 GCA_964503295.1 uncultured Kiloniellaceae bacterium
GCTGGTCGAGTTCGACATTCTCAAGCTTGACACCCAGGTCTTCGCTGAAGAACGGCGCGCCGGTGAGCGTGGCGATATCGCCGAGCATGGCCTTGCGGCGGTCGCCAAAGCCCGGGGCCTTGACGGCGCAGACCTTCAACACGCCGCGCAGGCGGTTGATCACCAGCGCCGCCAGCGCCTCGTTCTCGACGTCCTCGGCGATGATCAGCAGCGGCTTCTGCGCCATCGCCACCTTGTTCAGCAGCGGCAGCAGGTCCGGCAGGTTGCTGATCTTCTTCTCGTGGATCAGGATCAGCGCGTCCTCGAGCACGCACTCCTGCGTCTGCGGGTCGGTCATGAAGTAAGGCGACATGTAGCCCTTGTCGAACTGCATGCCCTCGACGTAGTCGAGCTGCGTCTCGGCGGTCTGGCCCTCCTCGACCTCGACCACGCCGTCCTTGCCGACCTTGTCGATCGCCTCGGCGATGATCCGGCCGATCTCCTCGTCGCCGTTGGCCGAGATCGTCGCGACCTTCTGGTAATCCTCCTTGCCCTTGCACTTGACGGCGGCGGACTTGATCGCCTCGCTGGCGACCTCGGCGGCGGCGTTGATCCCGCGCTGCAGCGCCATCGCGTTCGCCCCGGCGGTCACGTGCTTGAGGCCCTCGACATAGATCGCCTCGGCGAGCACCGTCGCCGTCGTCGTGCCGTCGCCGGCCTTGTCCGACGTCTTCTTGGCCACCTCGACGACCATCTTGGCGCCCATGTTCTGGAACGGCTCCTTGACCTCGACTTCCTTGGCGACCGAGACGCCGTCCTTGGTCACCGCCGGCCCGCCGTACGACTTCTGCATCACGACGTGACGCCCGGTCGGGCCCATCGTGACCTTGACGGCGTTGGCCAGCTGCTCCAGCCCCTTGCGAAGCTGGACCGCCGCCTCGTTACCGAAGATCATCTGCTTCTTTGCCATGTCTGCGCTCCAAAGAGTGCCGACCACGAGTGAACACGGACGAACACAGATGAGTCGAAGGGCGACCTATCTGCATCATCGTGTTCTCTCCCGGCCGACCTCGCTCTTTTCCTATCCGTGTGAATCCGTGTTCATCCGTGACCAGTACCGGTCATCACTTCTCGATCACGCCGAGCAGATCGCCCTCGCGCATGATCATGTACTCCTCGCCGTCGATCTCGACCTCGGTCCCGCTGTACTTGCCGTACAGCACGGTGTCGCCCTTCTTGACCGACACCTCCGAGCGCGAGCCGTCGTCGTTCAGCTTGCCCGGGCCGACGGCGATCACCTTGCCGCTCATCGGCTTCTCCTTGGCCGACTCCGGCAGATAGATGCCGCTGGCGGTCTTGGCCTCGGGCTCGATCGGCTTGACCAGGACGCGGTCGTCCAGAGGCCGAACGGTGGTCTTTGTCTTCGTAGCGGTCGCGGTTGCCATGTTTGTATCTCTCCGTTGTAGGTGCGTGCTTGACTCGTGATGCGGGGCCGACGCTCACGCCTGCCCCCATATTCATGTGAACTGTTGCGCAGACGACTCACATCATCCCGGGCATGCCCCCCATGCCACCCATGCCACCCATGCCTCCGCCCGGCCCGCCGGCACCGTCGCCCTCATCCTCGTCCTTGGGCGATTCGGTGACGACGCAGTCGCAGGTCAGCAGCAGCGTCGCGACGCTGGCGGCGTTCTCCAGGGCGGTGCGATCCACCTTCGTCGGCGTGATGATGCCCTTCTCGACGAGGTCGACGTACTCGAGCTTCAACGCGTCGAACCCGAAGGCGCCCTTGCCTTCCTGCACCTTGCGGACCACGACGCTTCCGCGTTCGCCGGCGTTGTCGGCGATGGATTGAAGCGGGACCGTCAACGCCCGCCGCACGATCTCCACGCCGGCACGCTCGTCGTCGCCGTTGACCTTGACCTTGTCGAGGGCCTCGAGCGCCCGGATGAAGCTGACGCCGCCGCCGGGCACGATGCCTTCCTCGACCGCCGCGCGCGTCGCGTGCAGGGCGTCCTCCACCATGGCCTTCTTCTGCTTCAGCTCGGCCTCGGAGGCGGCACCGACGTTGATCTGCGCCACGCCGCCGGCCAGCTTGGCCAGCCGCTCCTGCAGCTTCTCACGGTCGTAGTCGCTGGTGGTCGTCTCGATCTCGCGGCGGATCTGCTCGATGCGGCCCTGAATGGCCTTGGAGTCGCCGGCGCCCTCCACGATGGTCGTGTTCTCCGAGTCGATCGTGATCTTCTTGGCCAGACCGAGCTGGCTCAGCTCGACCTTGTCCAGCTCGATGCCCAGGTCCTTCATGATCGCCTGGCCGCCGGTGAGCACGGCGATGTCCTGGAGCATGGCCTTGCGGCGGTCGCCGTAGCCCGGCGCCTTGACCGCCGCCACGTTCAGCACGCCGCGCAGCTTGTTCACCACCAGCATCGCCAGGGCCTCGCCCTCGACGTCCTCGGCGATGATGACCAGCGGCTTCTTCGCCTGCTG
>CAZDBC010000584.1:0-2456 GCA_964503295.1 uncultured Kiloniellaceae bacterium
GTCGTGCCTCTGCGCGCGGCCCTCGCCGAGCGCGGCCTGCCGTTCGACGAATGGCTGCTTGATCAAGGCCAGGTTCCGCTCGACGAGGCACCGCCGCCCGGGGTGTTCTACAACCGCATGAGCGCCTCTGCCCACACCCGCGATCACCGCTACGCGCCCGAGTTGACCCACGGCGTCCTCAACTGGCTGGAGGCGCATGACCGGCGCGTGGTCAATTCGAGCCGGGCGCTCTATCTGGAGGTCAGCAAGCTGGCCCAGTATGCCGCGCTGCGCCGGGCCGGCCTGCGCACGCCGCGCACCATCGGCGCGGTCGGCAAAGAGGCGGTGCTCGACGCCGCCGCGCGGCTCGGAGACGGCCCCTTCATTCTGAAGCCCAATCGCGGCGGCAAGGGCCTGGGCGTTCGCCTGTTCGAGGACCGAGGTGCACTGGCAGCACATTTCGACAGCCTTCCGGCGAACGAACTGCCGGTCGACGGTGTCTGGCTGGTTCAGGACTACGTCCGTGCCGCCAAACCGGTCATCACGCGCGCCGAATTCGTCGGCGGTCGCCTGCTCTATGCGGTCCGCGTCGACACCAGCGGCGGCTTCGAGCTCTGCCCGGCCGACGTCTGCGAGGCTCCCGGTGCGCGACCGACGTTCGAGGTGGTGCCGGATTTCGACCATCCGGTCGTGCCTCACTACGAGGCGTTTTTGGCCGCCAACGGCATCGAGATCGCGGGTATCGAGTTCATCGAGGATCGCGCGGGCAATATCTTCACCTACGACATCAACACCAACACCAACTACAACAGCGAGGCCGAGGCGTTGGCCGGCGTCCCGCTGACCGGGATGGGCGCCGTTGCCGAATTCCTCGGCCACGAACTGCGTCGCCTGGAGGCGCGCGCGGCAGCTTGAGCCGCAATGGCATCGTCTGTGGCGTCCCACGGGCGGCACGTGCTAACAGAAAGGCAACCGCCCCTCCGCACTCGAATCGGGATGCCAGATGCTCAAACGCCTCCTCGCCCTCGCCGGCCTCTCTTTCGCCGTCGCGCTTCTGACCGGCGCCTGTTCGGCACTTCCCGGCTTGCGTGACGAGCTGGCGGTGGAGCCGTCGACCGACTGCGCCAAGGCGGCGGGCGAGCCTGACGGTTTCGACTATTGGGTCGTGGGCCTGACCCCCGAGCCTGTCTACTGGCGCGGCTGCGACAAGGCGGGCGCGACCCTCGCGAACAGCATTATGGCCACCTCGGAGATGCTGCGCATCGACCTCCGCGATGCCGATCTGCGCGGCGCCGACCTGCGGGCCACAAATCTCCATGCCGCCAATCTCGCCGGTGCAGATCTCGCAGGCAGCCGTCTGCAGGCCGCCAACCTGCGGGGTGCCAATCTCGCCGGTGCCAACCTTCGCGGCACGGACTTGACGGGGATCGTCCTTTTCGAGACCCGGCTGGACGGCGCGACCTGGAGCGACGGTTCGGTCTGTGCGCCGGGTTCGCTCGGGCGCTGCGTGCGGGAATAGCGGGCCGCCGTCCCCGGCGCCGCGGCTTGCCGAGCGCCCGAACCGGCTGCCATCGGCGGCCGGATAGCCCTGAGAGCCAGTCCGGCGCCGACGTCCTTCCGCTTGGGGCCGCGAGCCTTTTACTCTAGCCTTCCGCCCGCACTGCAGGAGGGCTGCGGCGATGAAAGTGAACGGTGTTCCGTACCGCACGATCTGGGTCAACGCCGACGGCCGGTCGGTCGAGATCATCGATCAGACGCACCTGCCCCACGCCTTCGAGACCGTCACACTGCGGCGGCTCGAGGATGCCGCCCACGCGATCCGCGCCATGCTGGTGCGCGGTGCACCCCTGATCGGCGCAACGGCGGCATACGGCGTCTGCCTTGCGCTGCACGAGGACAATTCGGATGCAGCCGTCGAGTGCGCCTGCGATCTGCTGCTGGCCACCCGGCCGACGGCCGTCAACCTGCGCTGGGCCCTCGACGAGATGCGCGCCGCCCTGGCCAATCAGCCCCCCGACCGGCGCGTCGCCGCCGCCTATCGTCGGGCCGCCGAAATCTGCGACCAGGACGTCGAGATCTGCCAGGCGATCGGACGGCACGGTCTTGAGATCATCCGCGAGGTCGCCGCGCAAAAGCCACCGGGCAGGCCGGTCAATGTGCTCACCCACTGCAATGCCGGATGGCTCGCCACCGTCGACTGGGGCACCGCGACAGCGCCGATCTACATGGCGCACGACGAGGGCATCCCGGTCCACGTCTGGGCCGACGAGACCCGTCCGCGCAACCAGGGCGCGGCCCTGACCGCGTGGGAGCTCGGGCAGCACGGCGTGGCGCATACGGTGATCGCCGACAACGTGGGCGGCCACTTGATGCAGCACGGTCAGGTCGACCTGTGCATCGTGGGCACCGACCGCACGACGGCGAACGGCGACGTCTGCAACAAGATCGGCACCTACCTGAAGGCGCTGGCGGCACAG
>CAZDBC010000585.1:0-2453 GCA_964503295.1 uncultured Kiloniellaceae bacterium
CTGCTCTGCGTGGCGGCATTCGAAGCTTCGGCGGCCGCAGCCAGGAAGCCCCCGAATGCGGCCGTCGGATCCTCCGCGGTGCCGGCGGGCGACGATCCCGCGGATTTGCCCCCGGGCGCCGGCCGGAATGGCCGGTCGCGCGCGCCGCAGGGCAGCGCCTGCGTCTGCTCGCCGATCCTGGCTGAAAGCAAGGGGCAAGGGGCAACGGTCAGCGCGCCAGCCGGCCAATGGTCGCCGTGGTCGAATGACCTGGCAGAAGCTCGGCCAGCAGAACCCTGCCGCCGTAGCCGCGCACCAGGTCGCCGCCGACCACCTGATCGAGGCTGTAGTCGGCGCCCTTGACCAGCACGTCCGGACGCAGCGCCGCGATCAACTCAAGTGGCGTGTCGTCGGCGAAGACCACCACCCGATCGACGCATTCCAGCGAGGCAAGAACGGTGGCGCGCGCCGCTTCGCCCTGGATCGGCCGATCCGGGCCCTTGAGCCGGCGCACGGACTCGTCGCTGTTGAGTCCGACGACCAGGCGGTCGCAGGCGGCCCGCGCCTGGCGCAGCAGCGAGATGTGGCCCGGGTGCAGGAGATCGAAGCAGCCGTTGGTGAAGCCGACGGTCAGGCCGGCGCGCGCCCAGTCGGCGCGCTCGGCGAGCAGCTGCTCCGGATCGACCAGCTTGTCCTCCGCCTGGCGCAGCTCGACCGCGTGCAGGGCGCGCAACAGCTCGTCGGAGCGGATCACCGCCGTGCCCCGCTTGGCGACCACCAGGCCGGCGGCGACGTTGGCCAGCCGGGCCGCCTCCGGCGCCGGCAGGCCGGCCCCCAGCGCCGCCGCGACGACGGCCACCACGGTGTCGCCGGCGCCGGACACGTCGTACACCTCGCGCGCCCGCGCCGGCAGGTGGCGGGCCGGCTGGTCGCCCGCCACCAGGGTCATGCCCTGCTCGCTGCGCGTCGCCAGCACCCCCTCGACACCGGCCTCGGCAATCACCTTGCGGCAGGCGGCCTCGATCTGGACGCTGTCGCCGGTCGGCAGGCCGCTGGCCTCGGCGAGCTCGCGCCGGTTCGGGGTCACCAGCGTGGCGCCGCGATAAAGGCTGAAGTCGCGCCCCTTCGGATCGACGACGACCGGCAGGCCGCGGCTGCGTGCGGCGGCAATGGCCGCGGCGCAAAACGCCGGCGTCAGGACACCCTTGCCGTAATCGGACAGCACCAGGGCCGCCGGCACGCGCCCGGCATCGGCGAAGGCCGTCTCGAGGCTGGCGCGCAGGTTCGCCGCATCGGCCTCGGCCGCCGCCGTCGCCGCCTCGCGGTCGCTGCGCAGGAGCTGCTGCACCCCCGCGACGAAGCGCTCCTTGACCGTGGTCGCACGCCCGGCGGCGATCAGCGGCGCCTCAGGCTGCCCGGCGTCGTGCAGCAGCGCGGCCACCTCGCGCCCGGCCGCGTCGTCGCCGACCAGCCCGATCACCCGGGGCACGGCGCCCAGCGCAGCCAGATTGCGCAGGACGTTGCCGGCGCCGCCGAGCACCGTCAGCTCGCGTTCGACACGCAGGACCGGGATGGGGGCCTCGGGTGAAACGCGCTCCACCTGGCCGTAGACGAAGCGGTCGAGCATGAGATCGCCGACCACGAGGACCCGCACCCCGGCCAGCGCCTCGACCGCAGCCGCCGCATCCCGTTCCGCGCCCATGCCGTTCCCCGTCCCCCTGCCAGCAGCGGGCGTCAGACCATGCCCAGCCGGCGCTCGACCGCGCCGCACAGCATCTGCCCGAGCGTGATGTGCATCTCCTGGATGCGTGCGGTGGTCGCCGACGGGACGATCAGCAGCGGGTCGGCCAGGCCGGTCAGATCGCCGCCATCGCGTCCGCTCAGGGCGGCGGCGGCCATGCCCAACTCGCGCGCCGCTTCCAAGGCAAGCAGCACGTTGCGGCTGCGCCCGGAGGTGGTGATCGCCAGGGCCAGATCGCCGGGCCGGCCGAGCGCCCGCAGCTGACGCGCGAAAAGCTGGTCGAAGCCGAGATCGTTGCCGATCGCGGTCAGTGCCGAACTGTCCGTGGTCAGGGCCAGCGCGGCCAGAGGCGCGCGATCGGCGCTGTAGCGCACGGTGAGCTCGGTTGCCAGGTGCTGCGCGTCGGCGGCCGAGCCGCCGTTGCCGAACAGGACCAGCTTGCCGCCGCCGCTCAGGGTGTCGCAGGCCAGCTCGACCAGTTGCGCAAAGGGATCCGCCAGCGCCGTCCGGGTCGCTGCAGCGACCGCGGCGTGTTCGGCCATTTCGGTCTCGTAGTACCGCGCAACCTGATCCGCGTTCACTGCTCGATTCTCTCCCTGCGGTGGGCCTTTCCTGCGCTGGGCCGATCGGCGCCGCCCCCGCGCCAGCCCCCATGTCCCGCTCTCTCTCCTGCTCCATGACAGGCACGCCGGACTGGCCGTCCGGGTAATCCATCGCCCGGTGGCGCGCAAGG
>CAZDBC010000586.1:0-2208 GCA_964503295.1 uncultured Kiloniellaceae bacterium
CAGGACTTCGAATACTTCCGCGCCCTCGCCGGCGGCCTGCAGGCGGAGGCGGCGCGGCAGGGCGTGACGCTGACGCTCGACGCGGTCGACAGCTTCGATGCCCAAGCGCAGGCGACGATGCTGGAAGCGTGCCTGGAGATCGACGGCGACGCGCTGCTCGTGGCGGCGGCGGTCGCGGGCGATGGCCTGGGCGCCGTGTTCAGCCGCGCCCGCGCCCGCGGTCTTCCGGTCATCGATCTCGTCACCGGTTCCGGGAGTGACAATGTGACCGCCCGCATCGCGACCGACCGCGTCGCCGTCGGTCGCGCCGCCGGGCGTTTTCTCGCCGAGCGCCACCCGCGCGGGGGCGATATCGCGCGGGTGGTGTGGCTCTACGGGCCGCCCGGCTCGATGGTGGCGGAGGCGGTCGACCAGGGCTTTCGCGAGGGCATCGCCGGCGGCGCGATCGAGCTCGTGCACGCCGAGGCGGTGCGCCTCGAGGACGGTGCCATCCGTCGTGCCATTCGCGCCGTCCTCGCCGAGGTCGAACGGATCGACGCGCTGGTCGGCGGCAGCAAGACCATCCAGATCGCCGTCGAGGAGCTCGCCGGCGCCGACGCTGGCCACCCGGTTGAGCTCGTGGCGTTGACGTTGTCGTCGTCGACGCTCGCCGGCATCGAAGCCGAGCGGGTCTTCGCCGCGGTCAACGACAAGGTCGTGGTGCAGGGCCGCATCGCCGTCGACTTGGCGATCCGCGCGATCGAGGAGCGGCCGCACATGGTCGATCTGCGGCCACAGCTCGAGATCGTCGACCGCAGCAACGTCGAGACCTTCGATCGCAACACCGTCCTGCCGCCGGACTGACGCGGACGGGACCGCGCCCGTGGCGGCACGCGCCCCGACGCGCCGTCAGTTGTCGCCGTCGGGCCTGGGTTCGGCCTCGTCGGCGATCGACCACGCGAAATCGACCGTGATCCCGCCTTCAAAGTACGCGGCGTCGCGCGGCACGTAGACGTTCGAGGTGTAGCTCGTGTTCGCGGTCGCGTAGCCGGCCATGCCGTGACAGGACATGCAGTTGCTCTGCACCCCGAGGTTCGTGGTGACCTGACCCGAGGGCGTTTCCACGGCCCGGGTGAGGCCGAAGGTGTGGCTGCCGAAGCCGGCTTCGAGATGCGGATTGTACGCCGGCTGCAGCGCGCCGATGTTGTGGCCACCGGTGAGCGGCTGGGCCGGCGCCAGCATCGAATAGGCGATGGCCATGGCGTAGTGCGCGGCGGCACCCGTCAGCACGTCGGGGCGTGCCGCCGCGATCTCGGCCGAGCTCGGCGCGTTGGGCGCCGCCGGGTCCGCCGCCCACCAGAACGTCTGCCAGGTCCAGCGCTTGGTCTCGCGCGAGGTCACGTGCATGCCGACGAGGATCAGGTGATCGCCGTCCTCCAGGTTGACGCGCTCGGGCGCCTGGCCCGGGGCCGCGAACCGCAGGGCCTCGAAGTGCTCGCGGTTGTCGGCGTTGATCGCGATCGAGATGAAGTCGCCGAGCCCGTAGGTGTTGTCCGCGCTCGGGTTGGCGCAACTGGGATCGACGCCACGGGCAGGGCTCGTGCCCGGGTTGTCGACGTCGATATAGACGCACTGGCCCCAATCGGTGTTCGGAAAGCCCCGCTCTTGCTGCGCGGGCGTCCAGCTCGCGACGTCGGCGGGGGTGCCCGGCCAAGCCGGCATCGCGTAGATCGAGCCGCCGTGGAGCTCGCTTTCGCTCACCCGCTTGTAGACCGGCTTGATATTGACCGCGGTCGGCGGGAACGGCGGGATCTCGGTGTAGCCCTGCTCGACATAGGCGTTGAGCGTGTCGGTCCAGAGCAGCTCGTTGGTGTAGGCGTGCGCGGCCGAGGCCGGGCTGTAGGCGACCACCTCCGCGACCGCGTGGTCGACCTTGAGACCGCCGGCGGCGACGGGGGTCTCGTCGAGGATATGCGGGGTGCCGCTGCCGCGCTGGAACTGCAGCGGCGAGCGCAGCGCGAGCGTGGGCGGCGGCGTGCGACCTTCCATCAGGGCGATGATGTCGCTCGGCGACAGCCAGGTCTGGTAGATCGCCGCGTTCTCGATGCCGAACCGGCTGGCGCCGGACGGCGCGGTGAGGCCGGCCCAGAGGCCCCAGCCATGCCGGACGATCTCGTCGCGCGCGGGCGAGGGGCCGAAGATCCAGGCGTTGAGCTCGGTCTCGGAGGT
>CAZDBC010000586.1:2218-2437 GCA_964503295.1 uncultured Kiloniellaceae bacterium
GGCGACCCCGAGGGCGGGCTCAGCGGGCAGGTCGACACCGAAATCCGGCGTCTGCGCCGCCACCGCCACCGGTAGCGCCGCGGCGACTACGGCCGTCGACATCGTCAAACCTTGGCGCATCTTCCTACCCCTGAGTATCGATGCGTATCTGATCCTATGGCACACAACTCTGGCGCGATCTTACTCCAAGGACGTATACACGCACAGTCGTAAATCTCG
>CAZDBC010000587.1:0-2433 GCA_964503295.1 uncultured Kiloniellaceae bacterium
GGAGCTGCGCCAGCAGTTCGACGCCTGCATCGCATGAGTTTCTCCGCCGAACAGGACGAGGCATCGCTGCTTGATCGCATCGGCACCAGTCGGACGGTCGAAGCCTATGTGGTGGGTGTTGCGTTTCTTGAGGAGGGAGTCCTCGCGGCCGCCCTTGGGGACGGTCGGGTCGCCTTCATCGGCAGCGAGAGCGTGAACGCTCCACGCTTCGTTTCGGTGCATGACGGAGCCTGTCTTTCGCTGGCCGTCGATCTCGGCGGAGATCGCGTTCTGACGGGCGGAGACGATGGTCGGCTGGTGAGCACGGACACCGTCGGCGAGACCACCGAAATTTCAGCCATTGCAGGGCGGTGGGTCGAGCCGATCGCGGTCAGCATGGCTTCCGGACTGCGCGCTGCGGCCTTCGGCAAGACAGTTCGCCTCTTCACCCGAGATGGGTCAGCGGTTGGAACGTTTGATCATCCGAACACGGTCGGCGGTCTGGCGTTCGACTCGAAAGGACGACGACTTGCGACCGCCCACTATGGTGGCGCGAGCCTATGGTGGGCGAAGGGCGGCAGCCAGAAACCGAAATCGCTTGCCTGGTTGGGGTCGCACCTCAATCTGACCTGGAGTCCGGACGGAAAGTACATCGTCACTGCGATGCAGGAGAACGAATTGCATGGATGGCGTGTCTCCGACGGCACCGATATGCGGATGTCCGGCTATCCGGCGAAAGTGAGATCGATGAGCTGGCTGCCGAAGGGACGGTACCTGGCGACCAGCGGTGCGGAGCCCGTTGTTTGTTGGCCGTTCTACGGCAAGGGTGGTCCCATGGGCAAGGCGCCGCTCGACCTCGGCTGGGGGTTCCAGGGCGTGGTGACAGTGGTGGCCGCCCACCCACAGCACGATGTCATGGCGGCAGGATACGAGGACGGCGCGACTATCCTGGTGCAGATCGACCGACCTCATCCGGTCTTGGTCAAGCGGCCCGGCGAGGGGGCAGTAACCGCGCTCGCCTGGTCGTCGGACGGACAGCTTCTCGCGCTCGGCACGGAGAGCGGCTTTATCGGGCGAGTTCGGCTCTCGGACTGGCGGGCTCCAACATGATCGCGATCAGGGGAACGCCAAGCGAGGTTCTTTCATGAAACGGACGGGCAAGCGTGCGCCATCCCCTTGCATCGACGTCTGCAATCTCGACCCGAAGACGGGGTGGTGCCTGGGCTGTGGCAGGACTGCCGGTGAAATCGGCGAATGGCTCAAGCTTACGCCGTTCCGCCGAAGCCGGCTTCAACGGGAGCTCGCGCGCCGCCTCGGAAAGCTCGGAGAGTGCCTGCTATTGGGAAGCGAATGAAACGATCGCCAATCACTATTAACTATCTAAGGGGCGGGTTTCTGGCACTGTTATTTGTGCTGGCGGGAGCCAGTGGCGTTCCGGCTGTAGCGCACCCGCACACCTGGATCGACCTGCAGAGCACCGTCGTGCTGGATGCCGCTGGTCGCGTTACCGCCATCGAGCAGCAGTGGCTGTTCGATCAGTTTTACACGGTCTTCGCCACGGAGGGGTTGTCTGGCGCGGCTGGCACCCGGGCCGAGGCGCTGAAAGCGCTCGCCCGCAGCAACCTCCAGAATCTGCGCACCTACGACTACTTCACCGAAGTGCGCTTGGGCGGTGCGAAGGTTGCGCTCGGCACGGTGAGCGAGTTCGAAAGCGAGCTGCGCGAGGGCCGGCTGTGGATGCGCTTCGTGGTACCGCTCGCCACACCCGTCGACCCCACCGAGCGGGCGCTCGCATTCACCGTCTTCGACTCGACCTACTATATCGAGATTCTCCACCTGCAAGGCGATGTGGTCGCCTTTCGCGGGGCTGCGACCGGCAGCTGCTTCGGCCGCATTGTGCCGCCCAACCCGACCACCGAGGCCGTCTTGCTGGCGCAGGCCATGGACCGTGACGCCACGCCGGATGCCACACTCGGCAGCGTCTTCGCCGAACGGGTGGAGGTCACGTGCCGGTAGCGCGCCGTAACCTGCTCGTGGCCGCCGCGATCGCGGTCCTGGTCGTCGGGCTCGCCGTCCCGTTCTTCGCGCTGCCTGACAGCGGTCTGGGCTTCTGGTCCAGGCTTGTGCTGGAGGTCCAGTCCGTGCAGCGCGACCTGCATCGCCAGCTTGCCGCCACGATGCAGGCGGTGCAGGCGGAAGGGGCGGCAGCCGCTTGGGCGCTCGTCGTCCTGAGTTTTTTGTATGGAGTGTTTCACGCGGCCGGGCCGGGGCACGGAAAGGTCGTCATCTCGACTTATCTGTTGACGCAGGAGAGTCACCTTCGCCGCGGCGTGGCGCTTTCGTTGGTTGCATCGCTGGCGCAAGGCGTCACCGCCATTCTGATCGTCGAAGCGACCGTGGGTTTGCTCGGGCTCACGTTTCGGCGGGCGGAAGCAACAGCGACCGGCTTTGAGG
>CAZDBC010000588.1:0-2417 GCA_964503295.1 uncultured Kiloniellaceae bacterium
GATCTACCTGCTCGGGATGCCGACCGCCGTGGTCGTTGGCACCTCCCTGTTCCAGATCATCTTCGTCACCGCCAACGTCACCTTCCTGCAGGCCTACGCCAACCAGACGGTCGACATCGTGCTCGCCCTCCTGCTTCTGATCGGAGCCGTGATCGGCGCGCAGTTCGGCGCCAAGGCCGGCGCCAAGCTGCAGGGGGAGCAGCTGCGCGGCCTGCTCGCGCTGATGGTCCTCGGGGTGTGCGGCAAGCTGCTCTACGACCTCGTGGCGACGCCGATCGACGTCTATTCGCTGGGAGTGGGTCATTGAGCGCCCCGCGCACCGGCCGTCGCCGGCCTCGTGCCGCCCCGCCGTCGTTGGCGCTCGTCTGCCTGCTCGGCCTGTCGGCCATGCTGGCCGCGCTCTGGCCCGCGCCGCTGCGCGCGCAGGGGCCGGCGCTGGTGGCCGACCTGTCCAATCATCTGATCGCGATCACCACCGGCTTCGCCGGCACCGAGGTGCTCCTGTTCGGGGCAATCGACGAGCCGGGCGACGTCGTCGTCGTGGTCGAGGGGCCCAACCAGGAACTGACCCTCCACCGCAAGAGCCGGATCCTCGGCATCTGGGTCAATACGGCCAACGTCACCTTCGAGCACGCGCCGGCCTTCTATTCGATCGCCGCCTCGCGGCCGCTCGACGAGATTGCCGGTCAAGCGGTCTTGCGCCGGCACCAGATGGGGCTCGAGCACCTCAATCTGCGCATACGCGGCCGGCTGTCGGAGAACCTGGCCGCGGAGTGGAAGGGCGCGCTGATCCGCAACAAGCAGAGGCTGGGTCACTACAGCGCGCGTGTCGACCCCGTGGTGTTCCTCGGCAACCGCCTGTTCCGGGTGCGCCTGAGGCTGCCGGCCAACGTGCCGACCGGCACCTACCAGGTCCAGGTCTACCTGGTCCAGGAGGGCAACGTCACCTCGGCCCAGACGACGCCGCTGGTGGTCAGCAAGCTCGGCCTCGAGGCCGATATCTACAACCTGGCGTACCAGTACCCCGCATATTACGGCGTCATTGCGATCGTGGTCGCGCTGGTGGCAGGATGGCTTGGCAATTTGGCCTTCCGACGGGCCTGACCGGATCGCGAGTCGATCCCGACCAGCCGAGCGGACTCCCATGACCGACGACGCAAAAGAGACAGGCTCCGCCGAAGAGGCGGCCGAGGCGCCCGACCCGGCGGCCGGGACGCGCGTCTTCCTGGTCGTGGTCGACGAGACCACCGAGATGCAGCTCGCCCTGCGCTATGCCTGCCTGCGTGCGCGCAAGACCGGCGGCAAGGTTGCCCTGCTCTACGTCATCGAGCCCTCGGGCTTTCAGCACTGGATGTCGGTCGGCGAGTTGATGCGCGCCGAGGCGCGCTCGGAAGGCGAGCAGCTGCTCCAGAAGCTGGCCGCCCAGGTCAACGAGGAGGCCGGCACGATGCCGATCCTCTACGTGCGCGAGGGCGAGACCCGGGACCAGCTGCTGCATCTGATCGAGGAGGAGCCGAGCATCTCGATCCTGGTGCTCGGCGCCAGCACCTCGTCGCGCGGGCCCGGTCCTCTGGTTTCGGCGTTGACCGGCAAGTACATCGGCAAGCTGCGCGTCCCGATCACCCTGGTGCCCGACAGCATCAGCGACGACGACCTCGAGGCCATCACCTGAGGCGACGCCGCCGGCCGGCGGCGCGCGCAAAGGCTTGACCCGGCCTTTTCAAAACCCACCTAATTGGTCAGAATTGCGCAAAGGGCGGTTTCCGCCCAGCGCCAGACGAGGAGGAGCAAGCCAAGTGTTCATCCAGACCGAACCGACCCCGAACCCGGCGACCCTGAAGTTCCTGCCCGGGCGCGAGGTTCTGCCCGGCTCGACCGCCCATTTCGCGGACGCCGAGAGTGCGGCGCGTTCCCCTCTGGCGCAGCGGCTCTTCGAGATCGAGGGTGTGACCGGCGTTTTCCTGGGCGCGGACTTCGTTACGGTGGCCAAGGCCGAGGACAAGGAGTGGTACCTGCTTAAGCCGGCCATTCTCGGCGTCATCATGGAACATTTCACCGCCGGCCGGCCGATTCTGCTCAGCGACCAGCCCGAGGCAGAGGCCGAGGAGCAGGTGTCCGACGAGGACGCCGAGATCGTGTCCCAGATCAAGGAACTGCTCGACACGCGGGTGCGCCCGGCGGTCGCCCAGGACGGCGGCGACATCATCTTTCGCGGCTTCGACCGGGGCGTGGTTCTTCTGCACATGCAGGGCGCCTGCTCGGGCTGTCCGAGTTCGACCGCGACCTTGAAGATGGGCATCGAGAACATGCTGCGGCACTACATCCCGGAGGTCGTCGAGGTGCGCGCCGTCGTATAGCGTGCGCAGTCGGCCCGACGCGGGCCGGTTCGAGCCTTGGAAGGGCGCCCCGGCACGGCC
>CAZDBC010000589.1:0-2398 GCA_964503295.1 uncultured Kiloniellaceae bacterium
ATCATTACGGATATCGAGGTCATCCCAGCGATGGATCCGGATGTCGAATGCCGTTTCGACATCTCTGATCTCGTCTTCGTAGTTGTCGTACTGGAGATTGACGAAGGCGGTATCCGGCAAATGCGTCAGGACCGCCTCCCAGTCGGCCAAGCGCGAGTAATGATTATCGCGCAGGCGGGCCGAAAAGGAGCTGCGCCAGCAGATCCCGATTCGCCTCGACCCGGGCAACGCCGCGAGCCGACGGCCCCAGCACGCCCGCAGATCGGGATCCGGCACAAGATATGACGAGCCCTTTCTGAACACCTGGAACTCGTCGGAAAAGAACTCCAGCAAGGACCAGGCAGGAACCTGGTAGTCCGCGTCACAGCGCTCCCTGTCGCGCGTCTGATCCTCCGCCAGGACGGTGGCCTCGGGGAAGCTCCGCTGAAACAGCGTCACGAGGCGCGGCTCGGCCTCGATGATGCAGCGCCCGGCCGCAGCGATAGCCTGAGGATAGAGCTTGGCGAAGTTGACTTCGTCGCCGATGCCCTGTTCGCGCCAGATCAGAAGCGTCTTGTCCTCGAGGGGCTCGCCGCGCCAGCGCGGGATCCTCTCGAACCGCCGATTCGGCGTGCGCAGGCCACTTTCGAAGCCGGCATCGGCCAGCTTCCAGTAGGTCTCCCGATCGCCCAACTCCCATGCGATGTTGCCTAGGCTGGTGCGATAGCCGGGATGATCGGGCTTCAGCTCGACCGCCGCCTTGAAGTGTTCGCGCGCCTGTTCCAGACGGCCCTGCTCATGGAGGACGAGGCCCATGTTGTTATGGGCGTTGGCCATACGCGGGTCGCGCTCAAGAGCACGCTCGTAGTTTGCTATCGCGTCGTCCAGACGACGCAGTTCGTGACATGCGTCGCCGAGATTGAAGTAGGCGGCAGCCCTGTCCGGGTCCCGTGCAATAGCCTTCTCATACAAGGCGATCGCTTCCTCGGCCCGCCCCAGCTTCACCAGGACGTTGCCGTAGTTGACCAAAAGGTCGGGGAAGCCTTTGTCGCGCCGATGGCCACGTTGGCAAACCTCGAGCGCCTCCTCCAGGCGGCCGAGATCCATCAGAGCCTTGGCCAGGTTGCTGTAGGCCTGGATGAGCCCCGGGTCGGTGTCCAAGGCGCGCCGATAACTGCGAACGGCCAGCTCGCTTCTGCCGTGATCGAGCGCGATGTTGCCCAGATTGACGTGGCCGGCCGCGAGTTGCGGATCGAGCTCGACGGCTCTGGAATAGGCCTTAATGGCCTCCGAGATCCGGCCAGTGGCCCTGCACAGGCGACCGAGCTCGAAGTGGAGCAATGCGTTGTCTGGTTGATATTGGCAGGCGAGGAGCAAGCTCTCCACGGCCTGTACCAGATTGCCTTGTCGTTCAAGAAGTTCCGCGAGCGCGATATAGGCCGGAGCGAAGTCCGGCTTGAGCGACAGTGCCCGGGTCAGGGCCGAAGCCGCCTCGTTGGTCTCTCCGGCAGCCTGCAAGGCACGCCCGAGCGAGAGATAGGCCTCCGGATCCTCCGGACCCTCCAGACAGGCGAGCCGGGCAGCGGTGACCGCGCCCGTCGCGGCAGGCGAAGTCTGCGGCCGAGTCTGCCGTGGCCGTCCCACGGTCTTGCGCGTTGCGCGTTTGTGCTTTCTGTTCATGGTCGCG
The DNA here is from genome assembly GCA_964503295.1 of uncultured Kiloniellaceae bacterium. Lineage (GTDB taxonomy): Bacteria > Pseudomonadota > Alphaproteobacteria > Kiloniellales > Kiloniellaceae > CAZDBC01. The sequence continues at coordinate 1,667 of CAZDBC010000589.1, forward strand.
GCAGATTAAGGCGCCATTTACTAAAAGAAGCTTAGGGACACCCGCCCGAAGCCGTTTTCATGGCGATTCCCGCACGCACTGCCAGGTCGGCGCTCAGAGCCGCGAACAGATCCTCCCAGCTTTGCTGCCAGTGACGGCCGATCAGGCGGCTCCCGTACCACCGGCTCGTCGATTCATGACTGGGATCCGGGGCGCCACCGTAGAAGACCCAGGCCTCGGTCTGCACGGCCCCCGCCATATCGGCGACGGCCGTCGTGGCGGAAATTACCAGATCGAGCTCGGAGATCAGGGCAAACACGTTCTCCAGGTCATCCTTGAGGTCGAGGTCCGGCCAGCGCTTCAAGATCGGCAGGCCGCGCCGCTCGGCATCGGCCAGCTCGGCCACACAATCGTCATACTGGAGCAGAACGAAATTCACTCCCGGTACCGCCAGCAAAGGGGCCATATCAGTCAGTGCCGCATAGTGTTGCCCGCGCTCCCGGGATAGCCGGCCACTGCGCCAACACAGGCCGACCTTGAAGCCGGGGCAGTCCTCATCCAGGCGCATGCGCCAATCGTTCCGCAGGTCGGGGTCGGGCCGCAGATAGGTCTTGCGCGGAAAAGCGATGTCAGTGCGGCGGTAAAGGCGGGGCAGAGAGCCGGCGGGAATGTGACAGTCAATTCCCTCCTCCGGGTTCCCGTTGGCGGAGGAACTGTCGGGCCGGACCTGCGCCTGAGGGAAAGACCGGGCGA
>CAZDBC010000590.1:0-2395 GCA_964503295.1 uncultured Kiloniellaceae bacterium
GGAACTGGCGCGTGCCGAGGCGCTGATCAGCGAAACCCTGAAGCTCGAGGAGAGCCGCTTCAAGACCACGCTGGAGCGCGGCCTCAAGCTGCTCGACGAGGAGGTCGCCAGGCTGCCGGCGGGCGGCCAACTGGCCGGTGAGGTCGCCTTCAAGCTCTACGACACCTACGGCTTCCCGCTCGACCTGACCCAGGACATCCTGCGCGGCCAGGGGCTGTCCGTCGACGTCGCCGGCTTCGATCGCGCCATGGCGGCGCAGCGCGCGGCCGCGCGCAAGGCCTGGACTGGCTCGGGCGAGGCGGCCACCGAGGCGCGCTGGTACGAGCTGCACGAACGGCTCGGGGCAACCGAATTTCTCGGCTACGACGCGGAGGTCGCGGAGGGGCAGATTCAGGCCCTGCTGGTCGATGGTGCCGAAGTGGAAGAGGTCGCCGCCGGGCAGAAGGTTCAGCTTATCGTCAATCAAACGCCCTTCTACGGCGAGTCCGGCGGTCAGATCGGAGACACCGGCGTGGTGTTCAGCCCCGAGGGGGGCGAGATGGCGGTGACGGATACCCAGAAGAAGCTGGGCCTGCTCCATGTCCACGAAGGCGAGGTCAGGCACGGCAGCTTCCGGGTCGGCCAGGCGGTCGAATTGCGCGTCGACGGGGAGAGGCGGGCCGGCCTGCGCGCCCATCACTCCGCCACCCACCTGTTGCATGAGGCTTTGCGTCGGCGGCTCGGCGAGCATGTCACCCAGAAGGGCTCTCTTGTTGCACCCGATCGCCTGCGCTTCGACATCAGCCATCCCAAGCCTTTGACGCCCGAGGACATCCGCGCCGTCGAGGCGGAGGTCAACCGGCGCATTCGCGGCAACGCGCCGGTGGTGACGCGCTTCATGACGCCCGACGAGGCGATTTCCGCCGGCGCCCTGGCCCTCTTTGGCGAGAAGTACGGCGACGAGGTGCGCGTCGTCTCGATGGGCGGAGAGGATCCGGCAAAGGGCGGGCGCAGCTTCTCGACGGAGCTGTGCGGCGGCACCCATGCGCGTCGCGTCGGCGACATCGGTTTCTTCAAGATCGTCCAGGAGAGCGCGCTGGCTGCGGGCGTGCGTCGGATCGAGGCTGTGGCCGCTGCCGCGGCACTTGACTACGTCGAACAGCAGGAGGCGCTGCTCGCCGACGCTGCGAGCGCCCTGCGTTCGTCGCCGTCGGACTTGCCCGACCGGATCGAAGGCCTGCTGGAGGAGCGCAAGCGGCTGGAGCGCGATCTGACCAGACTCCGGCGCGAGCTGGCGACGGGAGGGACGGAGAGCGGCGGTGCGGGCGGCGAGGCACGCAGCGTCGCGGGCGTGCGTCTGGCCAGCCGGGTGCTGCACGAGGTGCCGCCACGCGACCTCAAGGGCCTCGCCGATGACCTGAAGACGCGACTCGGCAGCGGTATCGTCGTGCTGGTCGCGGTCAACGAGGGCAAGGCGTCGCTGGTGGTCGGCGTCACCGACGACCTTGTCGGGCGCTTCAACGCGGTCGATCTCGTGCGCGCCGGGTCGGCCGCGCTCGGCGGACAGGGTGGCGGCGGCCGCCCCGACATGGCCCAGGCCGGCGGACCGGACGGCAACGCCGCGCCCAAGGCGATCGCTGCAATCGAAGGTCTGCTCTCTCAGGCAGCGGCCTGAGGCCGGCCCGCTCGCCGGCCACGCGCCGGAAGGCGCGGAGTCCTAATCGATATCCGCGAGAACGCGGACGCGGATCATCTTGTCCGGGTCCTCGACCATGCCGCTCTGCCGGCCCGGTGGCGCCTTCTTGATCGCGTCAACATGCTCCATGCCTTCGATCACCCGCCCCCAGACGGTGTACTGACTGTCCAGGAAGCGCGAATCGTCGGTCACGATGAAGAACTGGCTGTCGGCGCTGTCCGGGCTCTGGGCGCGCGCCATGCCGACTGCGCCGCGCGTGAAGGGCTCGCGCGAGAATTCCGCCTCCAGGCGCTGGCCAGAGCCGCCGCGCCCGGTTCCGGTCGGGTCGCCGGTCTGCGCCATGAAGCCGTCGATGACCCGGTGAAACACGACCCCGTCGTAGAAGCCCTCGCGCGCCAGCTCCTTGATGCGCGCGACGTGGTTGGGCGCCAAGTCGGGCAGCATCTCGACCAGCACCCGACCATCCTTCAGCTCGATCACCAGGGTATTCTCCGGATCGGGGGCGGCCGCCGCCTCGGTGTTGGAAAGGCTCATCGCCAGCGCTCCAATCATCATAAGTTTCAGTATTTTGAGCATATTTTTTAAGATCCTACTGCGGCCATGGCGGCCTTCAGGTTGGCGTCGATCTTGGCCATGAACTCGTCGGTCGTCCGCCAAGTCTGGTCCGGCGAGATCAACAGCGCCAGATCCTTGGTCATGTCGCCCCCCTCGACGGTCTCG
>CAZDBC010000591.1:0-2377 GCA_964503295.1 uncultured Kiloniellaceae bacterium
GGGAGCAGGCCTTCGAGGCCCGCCACCAGCACTTCGCTGCCGGATTGGAGGGCATCGGAATCGCCGAGCGTGATCGCCGGACGATCGAGATCGATCAGACTGCGCACCAGCCCGAAGCCGGTGTCGTAGTCGTAGGCGGCCACGTCGGCCGGCACGCGGCGCCCGTCCGGCAGCAGAATTTCGACGCCGGTCGCCTCCATGACCAGGTAGCCGATTGTCAGTACCAGATTATTGTCTATGACCACGCCGTTGCCGGCGCGCTCGCGGCCCAGCGTCTCCGCGGTGCGTCCGTCGGGGGCGATGGTCGCGCGAACGCCGACCACCGAGTCCAGCGGATTGGCCGAAAGCTCGCCACGCGGCGGCGGTTCGGTCTGCGCCAGGGCCGGCGAAAGTGTCCGCCCTTCGGCCCCGACCGTCAGGGCGAGGCCGGTTGCGAACAGGAAGCCGACAAAGGGCTTGCGCCAAAGCGGCATGGCAGGTCTCCCACCTTCGCAACGCCCCCCTCTGCGCGTTCCGAGTGATGACCGACTTCCCCCATTGGAGAGAATTAGCACGAAAAGCGGTCGCGGCGAGGCCGGATTTCTCAGTCGTCGAGCAGTTGCCCGGGCCGGCGGTGGGCAAGCGGATTTCGCCCGGCGATCTTGGCAATGACCTGGCCGGGCTGCGCATAGCGCTGCGCGCGCAGGGTAAAGACCAGTCCGTCGGTCGCGGCGCGCACCGGACGGCGCCCGCTGTCGGCTGCGCCGGCCGCCGGATCGATGATCCAGGCGACGATATCGTCCGCCGTCACCGGCTGGCCGAGGGCGACGCTGTAGGCGACCACGCCGGCGGAAGGGGCCCGCACCGTATCGACGGCGGCGAGCGGCGTCGGTTCGGCCGGCAGGGCGGGCAGGGGCCCCGGATCGCCCGCGACCACGCCGTAGCGCTGCAGGCTGCGCAACAGCGCCTCCGCGTCCTGCGCGCCGAGATGGTCGCTGACGTCGGCGCGGCCGCGCAGCTCGATCGTGGTGGCAAAGCAGGCGGCCGGCACGGGATGGTCGGGAAACTGCCGGGCCAGCCTGATCCAGGGTGTAGAGAAGGCCTCGTCGAAGGCGCGCCCGCCGGAATCCTCGGCGGTCAGGACGACCGGTGCGCCGAGCTCGCAGGCAAGTGGCTTAGCCAGCGGCCAGTGCTGCGGCAGCAGATAAAGGTGCATGAGCGCCTCGCTGTCGCAGTGCAGGTCGAAGACGAAGTCGGCATCGGCCGCCAGCCGCGCGAGCTCGAGCCGCAGCGACTCAAGTTCGCTCGCGGGCTCACGGGCATTCAGCTCGGCCAGCATCGCGGCCCGCACGGCCGCGACGTTGGTGTCCGCGTCGTCGACGAGCTGCCCGGTCAGGGCATCGATGAGCGCGGGCGTGAGGTCGGGCCAGTTGCGGTTGAAGTTGCCCCCGCCGCCGAGCTCGTAGCGGCCGAGATGGCGGCCGTCCAAAAACTGGCCGAGGCCGATCGGATTGGCGTAGGGCACCAGGATCACCTCGCCGCGCAGCCGGCCTTCTTCCGCTGCTTCGTTCAGGAGGCGGCGCAGGTGGTGTGCCGCGATCAGGGCGGGCGTCTCGTCGGCATGGAGCGCGGCCTGGATGTAGGCCTTGGGGCGGGCACCGGGCGTGCCGTAGCGCAGGACGGTCAGAAAGCGTTCGGTGCCGGGCGACCTGGTCATCAGGGGACGCTTGAGAATCTCGCGGGACATGCCTTTTCCAGCTCCAGGCTCGGGGATGCCGGGCATTCATGGGAGGCGGCGCCGGCCCGGTCAAGCGCGCCCCGCGCCGGCGGTCCCGCCCTCGGACCCTGTGACGACTCGCCCCGACACGCTATATAGAGGCCAGTCATGACCGTTCCCTCCCAGGCCCAGAGCGGCCGGCCGCCCGACGCAGCCTCAGCCCAGCCGTCGGCCGATGCGGCGCGCTTTCCCTATCTCGCCGCGCTCAACGAGTCGCAGCGCGCGGCCGTGCTGGCGCTCGAGGGGCCGGTGCTGCTGCTGGCCGGGGCCGGCACCGGCAAGACTCGGGCCCTGACCACGCGGCTTGCCCATCTGCTGCACACCGGCACGGCCGTCCCCGGCCAGGTGCTGGCCGTCACCTTCACCAACAAGGCGGCGCGCGAGATGAAGGACCGGGTGGCCGCGCTGGTCGGGCTGCCCTCTGTCGAGGGCTGGTTTCTTGGGACGTTTCACGCCATCGCCGCGCGCATCCTGCGCCGGCACGCCGAGAAACTCGGCCTGAAAGGCAACTTCACGATCGTCGACAGCGACGACCAGCTGCGTCTGGTCAAGCAGCTCCTGTCAGCGGAAGGCATCGACGACAAGAAATGGCCGGCGCGCTCGGTCCTGGCCGTGATCCAG
>CAZDBC010000592.1:0-2377 GCA_964503295.1 uncultured Kiloniellaceae bacterium
CACGTGAAGGAGGCGCATGTGCGCCGCGCCATCGACGCCGCCGCTCCGGGACGGCCGGCGGAAGGCAACGTCGGCGGCGGCACCGGCATGATCTGCTACGAGTTCAAGGGCGGCAGCGGCACCGCCTCGCGCCGCATCGAGATTGACGGCCAAAGCTTCACCCTCGGTGCCTTCGTGCAGGCCAACCACGGCACCCGGCCCTGGCTCAAGGTGCTCGGGGTGCCGGTCGGCCGGCTTCTCGCCCATGACCGCATCCCCGAGATCTCCGCCGAGCGCGGCTCGATCATCTGCGTCCTCGGCACCGATCTGCCGCTCAACCCGGGACAGCTCGAGCGCCTCGCGCGCCGCGCCGCCCTGGGCATCGGCCGCGGCGGCACGCCCGGCGGCAACAACTCGGGCGACATCTTCCTCGCCTTCAGCGTCGCCAACGACATGCCCCTGCCGCAGCTCGACGGCCCCTGGCGCAGCTTCGCGAGCCTGAACGACGAGTATCTCGACCCCGTCTACCTGGCGGCGGTCGAGGCGATCGAGGAGTCGGTGGTCAACGCCCTGCTGGCCGCCGAGGACACCCCGACCGCGCGGCCGCCAGGCGCGGTCTGCCGGGCGCTGCGCGCCGAGGAGCTGCTCGCGGTCATGGAGCGCTACGGCCGCGTGACGCCGCCCGGTTGAGGGGCCTCGCTCGCGGCAGCGGGCGGGCTGGGGAAGCGAGAACCGCGTTCCGTCCCGCGCTGACCCGCTCGCGCTTTTTCCCTACATCCTCTCCCCGACGCCCGCCGGCGGCACCACCAGCTTCTTGTAGAGGTGCCAGGTGGTGTGGCCGAGAACCGGGAGGATGCCCTGCCTGCAATGGGATCTGTGCGACCAAACATAGCAACTCCGGATGGGTTGCCAACCTTGGGTTGACTCGAGGCCGTGTTCTGTTGAGTAATCGTCAGCAAACACGGGAGGTGCAGATGCGATGGGCAATAATCTTACTCGGACTCCTAACGGCCAGTTGCACAGCGCACAGGGAGTCCGTGAATCGCCAGTGGAGCGAAGTGTGGAAGGAACGGGCCGTCGAGTATGAAGCCGAGATAGTTCGATATGAAGAAGACCTGTCCACTGAATGGGATGGGTTCCTTGAGGTTCTCGAGAGCAACCCGAATGACGTCGAGGCCTATTCGGCCTCCCTAGAGAATCTCGCCCTCCTGGTCTTCTACAAGGCTGAAGCTGAGGGTCGGGCGGCGACCCTGGCCAAGTATCGGGATTTCATGGCGGATGAGAGGACATGGGGCATTGTCAGCGCTTGGTTTGGTGATCAAGCGCAGAAGCTCGCGGACCTAAACGACAAGACCACGGCCCGGGCGGAAGCCTTCTTTGCCCGCCTCTCCGACAGCGATGAATCCTACCCCAATTGGCTGAACGATGCCGAGAGGGTCTACCAGGAAAGGGGCCTGGTTAGCGGTGCCGCCGACGAGCTTCTTCGTCTCTGGCGTGAAGTTCAGGCATATAGCGATGACTACGCTGCGGCCGAGCAAGCGGACTACGAGGAGCAGCAGCGGATGGCGGCTGCACTTCAGAGTTTGGGAAATTCGATGCAGCAGTACTCCTATCAGCAGCAGATGCTCTATGAGATGCAAAGGCCGCGCACCTGCTATCCGACCGGCTACTCTGTAACTTGTTACTGAGATGGTACCCGCTCGAAGCTTGTTGGCGGGGATATTGTTGCCGGCGCTTCTCCAGGGATCCCCAGCTGTCGCTTACTGTTGGGAGCCGTCGGCGCCGACTCCGTTTTACGCAAGCAAGCCGTCAGCACCTTTCTGCGGTAGCTACGGCGATCTGAGCAACTGCAGTCAATGGGAGATCGATTCTTTCAGGGCTGAGGTCGAGAAGTACATTCGGCGGATGCAACAGTACGCAGACGAGGCGGCCAGCTTTTCCAGGGCAGCCGTAGAATATGCGCGTTGTGAGGCCAACAGCGCGGTCGAGGAGTGGAACTCCTTTGTCGGTCGTTAGGACCAGTTCATGCGTCTAACGCCACAAGAGCCACAAATTCAAGACGACGTCGGCTTTACGAATGAGAACGATCTGTTCGGCTACCGCGACTTCGGTGATCGTCTGGCCAATCTGGTTCAAAACATCGATGAGCCGCTGGTAATCGCACTAGATGGCCCGTGGGGCAGCGGCAAGTCCGTCTTCGTGAAGCAGTGGGCAGGCCTTCTGCGCCAACGCGGGGCTTCCGTTATCTACTTCGATGTGTACTGAAAGGACCACCACCAAGACGCCTTTCTCCCTCTTTCCGGTGAGATACTAGCTTCGGCGGCGACTGGCATCGGAAAGAGCAACAAGGTTCGGCAGCGCCATCTCAGAAAGGCGAAAAAGGTCGCAAGCCTGCTCA
>CAZDBC010000593.1:0-2368 GCA_964503295.1 uncultured Kiloniellaceae bacterium
GATGAGGCCGATGCGGTCGCGGCCGAGCCCCGAGATCCGCACTGTGCAGGACCTTGTCACCGTGGTCGAAAAGCAGATGGAGACGACGTAAAGCAAATGGATCTTTTCGAGAAATACGACGGCGTGGCGCGCCGGCATGGCGCCCTGCTGAGCGCCGGCGCCGATCCCTTCAACCTCTGCCTGGACGAGATCCTGTCGGCGACCGAGGCGCTGATGGGCGGGCGCCGGATCATCCTGCTTGGCACCAACAACTACCTCGGCATGACCTTCGATCCGGCCTGCATCGCCGCGGCCAAGGCGGCGCTCGATGCGGAGGGCACCGGCACGACCGGCTCGCGCATCGCCAACGGCACCTATTCCGCGCACCGGCGCCTGGAGGCTGCGATCGCCGATTTCCTCGGCCGGCGCTCGGCGCTGGTTTTCCCGACCGGCTATCAGGCCAATCTCGGCATCATCGCGGGGCTGGCCGGGCCCAAGGACGTGATCTTCCTCGACGCCGATTCGCACGCCAGCATCTACGACGGCTGCCGCCTGAGCGGCGCGACGCTGGTGCGCTTCCGGCACAACGACGCGGCCGACCTGGACCGGCGGATCGGGCGCCTGAAGGAGCCGCACGCCAGCAAGCTGATCCTGGTGGAGGGCATCTACTCGATGCTCGGCGACCGGGCGCCGCTCAACGACTTCGTCGAGGTCAAGCGCAAGCACGGTGCCTATCTGCTGGTCGACGAGGCGCATTCGCTGGGCGTTTTGGGCGACAGCGGGCGCGGCCTCGCCGAGGAGGCCGGCTGCGAGGACGAGGTCGATTTCGTGGTCGGCACCTTCTCCAAGAGCCTCGGCGCGGTCGGCGGGTTCGGCGCGTCCGACCATCCGCGCTTCGAGACCCTGCGCTACAACAGCCGGCCCTACATGTTCACGGCGTCCTCCTCGCCCTCGACGGTCGCCTCGGTGCAGGCGGCAATCGGCCAGATCACGGCGCGCCCCGAGCTGCGCGAGCGCCTGTGGCGCAATGCGCGCGCGCTCTACGACGGCCTGGTCGGGCTCGGCTTCAAGATCTGCTCTCAGGCCAGCCCGATCATCGCGGTCAGCCTGCCCGACGAGGTGACGGCAGTCGCCATGTGGAACCGGCTGCTCGAGAACGGGGTCTACGTCAACCTGGCGCTGCCGCCGGGCACGCCGAACGGGGCTTTCCTGCTGCGCTGCAGCGTCTCGGCCGCGCACACGCCCGAGCAGATCGAGGAGGTCTGCCGGCGCTTCGCGCAGGCCGCCGCCGAGCAGGGCCTCCCGGTCGAGGGTCCGGAGCCCGCCGTCTACGCCGCCGCCGGCGCGCGCTGACGGCGCGCCCGTGCCAGTCGTTCAGCGCCGGCCGTTCAGCGAAAGCCGCCGCGCCGGTAGAGCCGCCAGAACAGGACGCTCGACGCCAGGATCGGGTGGCGGCGCTGCCAGGGCGTCAGCTCGAGCGCCACGCCGGAATGCCGCTCGATCTTCCAGAGGAGGTAGTCGGCGCCGTTGCGGAAGGTGAAGGCCGCCTTGAGTAGCCGCAGCACCGACAGCGCCTTGCCGCTCCAGCGCCGCGCCAGCCAGGCCAGGCGGGCGCGCAGCGCGGCGGCGCGACCGATGCCCGGCGGCTTAAAGGGCCGGTCGGGGTCGTCGTCCGCCGTAAGGCCGAGCGCGCGGGTCACGCGGCCATAGCGTGCGGCATCGCGCGCAACCAGCTCGGCGGCGCGCCCCGCCGGCTCGGCGCGCAGCTCGCAGCGGTAGGTCTCGGTGAAGGCGCGGGTCCAGAGGGTCCGCGCGTTCGCGGTTTCGCCGAGCAGCGGCAGGCTGCGCCGCGCCGTCGTGCGTGCGGCGGCGGCCAGGGCGGCGAGGACTCGGTCGCGGCAGGCCGCATCGCGCACGTAGCCGAGCGCGCTCGGCTGCGCGAAGCGGGCCCAGAAGTAGGACTGGAAGGTCCCTTCGCCGGTCAGCCGCGCGAAGGCCGGCGCCGTCATGACCGCGCACTTGGCGCGGATCGATTGCCCGCCGGCCTCGCCGGGACGTTCCAGGTAGTAGACATTGGGCGGCAACAGGCGGCCGAGCAGGCGCAGCAGTGCCCCGCCGGGCAGGCCCCCGGCATCGTCGACCAGGAGATAGAGGTCGACCAGCCGGTCCTCTGTGTGGCCGTCGCGCAGGCAGGAGCCATAGACCAGCACCGCCTGCACGGCCCCGGAATTCGGCGCCAGACTGCGCCGCGCGGTCGCGGCGATCAGCTCTATCGGTCGCGGCAGCGGCCGCTGCAGCTCGGCGGTCAGGAGCTCTGCAAGGGGCTCGGCCGGGGCGGCGCTGCAGGTGGCCCGAGGGCCGTGCCGGTCCGGCCGTGCCATGGCTCAAC
>CAZDBC010000594.1:0-2368 GCA_964503295.1 uncultured Kiloniellaceae bacterium
CCCAGCCTCTGGCGCGCCTTCTTCGGGAAGGTCGTCGAGATCCCGAAAGAAGGTGTAGGACAGGGTGATGGTCTTGAGGTTGTCCAGTTGCGGATCCTCCTCGATCGCCGGGTCGACGAAATAGGAGACGGCCATCTCCATCTCCTGTCCCGGCTCGAGCGCCTGCTCGGTGAAGCAGAAGCACTGGATCTTGTTGAAGTACTGGCCAGCGGCGGCCGGCGTCACGTTGAAGGTGGCCGTGCCGACGGTCCGCCGGGCCGCCAGATTGCGCGCCCGGTAGAAGGTCAGACCCTGCTCCCCAATGCGCAGCGTGACTTCCCGCTCGGTCGGCTGAAAGGCCCAGGGCAGCGCCTGCTGGACGTCGGCATTGAACCGGACCGTGATCAGGCGCTCGCTGGCCTCCTCGGGCAGGCTCGAGGCGACCTGCGTCGTGCCGCCATAGCCGGTCACCCGGCAGAAGAGGTCATAAAGCGGCACCGCAGCGAACGACAGGCCGACCATGCCGGCGACGACCCCCGCCAGCACCAGCGCGGTGCGCGCGTTGCGCGCCGGTCTGGCCTCCCCTCTCGGACGGCTCGGGCTCATCGCTCAACCGCCTCCCATGCGCACGATGGCAACGAAATAGACCACCACGACGAAACCGACCAGAAGCAGAAACAGCGCGATGTTCTTGCTCCTCTGCTTCCGATGCAGGTCGCTCGGATGTTTGCGCACCATTCTCGCCGCCCCTAGCCCAGCATCCAGCCGAAGGGACCGCCGGTGGTCAGAAGCGGCGTCCCGGTGGCGCGGTCCATGATGAGGACGGCAAAGAGAACAAAGAGATAGAGAATCGAGAAGCCGAAGAGCTTGCGCGCGCTCGCGTCGCTGCGCTCGCGCAGGACGCGCAGCGCCAGGCCAACGAAGCTGACGCCGAGGACAAGCGCGACCGCACCGTAGAGCCAGCCGGCGGTTCCCAGCAGCGCCGGCACCACCGCGAGGGGGCCGAGGGCGAGGGTATAGAGGAAGATCTGCCGCCGTGTCTCCGCCCGCCCGGCGACCACCGGCAGCATGGGGATGCCGGCCTTAGCGTAGTCGCCGTCCCGGTAGAGCGCCAGCGCCCAGAAGTGCGGCGGCGTCCACAGGAACACGATGGCGAACAAAACGAGCGCCTCGAGATCGACCGTGCCGGTGACCGCAGCCCAGCCGATCACCGGCGGAAAGGCGCCGGCCGCGCCTCCGATCACGATGTTCTGCGGCGTCCGCCGCTTCAGCCACAGCGTGTAGACGAAGACGTAGAAGGCATTGGCGGCAGCCAGCAGGGCGGCAGCGACCCAGTTGACCGCCAGCCCCATCAGCATCACCGAAAAAAGGCTCAGCACCACGCCGAAGGCCAGGGCCTCGGTCGGCGCCAGCCGGCCGGCCGGCAGGGGGCGTCCGCGCGTGCGCGCCATGACGGCGTCGATGTCCCGCTCGTACCACATGTTGATGGCACCTGCCGCCCCGGCACTGGTCGCGATGCACAGAACCGCGACCGCCGCGAGCAGCGGATGCAGGCCGCCCGGCGCCGCCAGCAAACCGGCAAAGCCCGTAAAGACGACCAGGATCACGACCCGCGGCTTGAGCAGTGCCACATAGTCGTCGATCTGGCCGCGCAACTCGGGCGCGGACGCCCCGGCGACCGAGGGCTCGAAACGGGTATCCAGCGAGGTATCGCTCAAACGCTTTCTCCGTTTGCACCGGCAGCGGCGCGACCGGCTCGCCGGCCGCGCCGGAGGCGCTCAGCGGACCTGGGGCAGCTCATTGAAGGTGTGGAACGGCGGCGGCGAGGACAGTGTCCACTCCAGCGTGGTCGCCCCCTCGCCCCAGGGATTGGCGGCCGCCTTGCGGCCGGCCATCAGCGAATAGATCAGCACGCCGATGAAGAACAGGGTCGAGGCAAAGGAGATGTAGGCCCCGATCGACGACACCATGTTCCAGCCGGCATAGGCGTCCGGATAGTCGATGTAGCGCCGCGGCATGCCGGCGAGGCCGAGGAAATGCTGCGGGAAGAACAGCACGTTCACCCCGACGAAGGTGGTCCAGAAATGCAGCTTGCCGGCCCACTCCGGGATCTCGCGCCCGCTCATCTTGCCGAACCAGTAGTAGAAGCCGCAGAAGATGCCGAACACGGCGCCGAGCGACAGCACGTAGTGGAAGTGGGCGACGACGTAGTAGGTGTCGTGGAGCACCGTGTCGACGCCGGCGTTCGCCAGCACCACGCCGGTCACGCCGCCGACGGTGAACAGGAAGATGAAGCCGAGCGCCCACAACATCGGCGTCTTGAACTCGATGGAGCCGCCCCACATGGTGGCGATCCAGCTGAAGATCTTGATGCCGGTGGGCACGGCGA
>CAZDBC010000595.1:0-2360 GCA_964503295.1 uncultured Kiloniellaceae bacterium
CCGGCAAAGAGGAAGAGCTGGAGCGGCTCTGAACCCATGGACCCCGTTCTCCTCGGCGAAATCCTCAGCCTGGTGATGTTCGCGACGGCCTGCGGCGTGCTGCTGCTCGGCTTCCCGGTGGCCTTCACGTTGGCCGGCGTCGCGCTGGTCTTTGCCTTCATCGGCCTGGGCGTCGGGATCTTCGACCTGCGCCTGCTGGGGGGGCTGGCGTCGCGCTACTTCGGTGTCATGATCAACGAGCTGCTGGTTGCCGTCCCGCTGTTCGTCTTCATGGGTGTCATGCTCGAGCGCTCGAAGATCGCCGAGCAGTTGCTGGAGACCATGGGCCTCCTGTTCGGGCGGCTGCGCGGCGGGCTGGGACTTTCGGTCATCTTCGTCGGGATGCTGCTGGCCGCCTCGACCGGCATCGTCGGGGCCACGGTCGTCACCATGGGCCTGCTCTCCCTGCCGGCCATGCTGAAGGCACAGTACGATCCGAAGGTCGCCTGCGGCGTGATCTGTGCCTCCGGCACGTTGGGGCAGATCGTCCCGCCCTCGATCGTTCTGGTGCTGCTCGGCGACATTCTGCAGGGCGCCAATACCCAGGCCCAGCTCGCGCTCGGCAACTATGCGCCCGATCCCGTATCCGTCATCGACCTCTTCGCCGGCGCCTTCCTCCCCGGCATGCTTCTGGTCGGGCTTTATATGGGCTGGGTCGTTCTGACCGCGATCCTGCGCCCGCAGGCCTGTCCGCCCATTGTCGCGCCGCTCGACGACGAGGCCCTGCGCTCGCGGGTCTGGCGGGTGCTCGTGCCGCCCGCGACCCTGATTGTCCTGGTCCTGGGCTCGATCCTGATCGGCGCCGCGACGCCGACCGAGGCCGCCGCGATCGGCTCGATCGGCGCCCTCCTGCTGGCCGGCCGCAACGCCGCGGGGGCCAAGGGCTGGCCGGTGCTGCTCGCGGCGGGCTGTCTGGTCGCGCTTGTTCCGCTGGTCATACTGTTCGATCTGAGGATGCAGCGCGACGTGGTGCCCGTGGCCGACCTCGTCGCCGCCGTCGCCGCGGGCCTGTGCATCCTGACGCTGATGGTCGGGCTGCTGCTCAGTCTGCGCCGTGTCTACGAAAGCGGCATTCTGTTCGAGGTCATGCGATCGACGGTCAAGATCTCGTCGATGGTCTTCGTCATACTGCTGGGTGCGTCCGTCTTCAGCCTGGTGTTTCGCGGCCTGGGCGGGGAGGCCATCGTCCACGAGGTACTGACCTCGATGCCCGGCGGCGCGTTCGGCGCCATGCTGGTGGTCATGGCGCTGATGTTCGTGATGGGCTTCTTTCTCGACTTCATCGAGATCGTTTTCGTCGTCGTGCCGATCGTCGGCCCGATCCTGCTTCAGCTCGGGCTCGATCCCATCTGGCTCGGCGTCATGATCGCGGTCAACCTGCAGACCAGTTTCCTGACGCCGCCCTTCGGCTTCGCGCTCTTCTACCTGCGCGGCGTTGCGCCGCCCAGCGTGACGACAATGGACATCTATCGCGGAATCATCCCGTTCGTCGTGATCCAGCTCGTCGGTCTGGTCATGATCGCGGCCTTCCCGTCGCTGGCGACCTGGCTGCCCGGCGTCCTCTTCTGAACGTCGCGCTCCGCAACCGCACGCCCCATCCAAAACGAAAAAAAACCGGCGGGATCGCTCCCGCCGGTTTCCCGTTCAGGCCGCGTCGTGTGCGGCGGATTACTTGACCCACTCGAAGGGCAGGCCGCGGGCATTGTAGAAGGCCTGCTCGGAGAAGCGGGCGTAGGCGATCATGCCCTTGCGGAACTCGACGATGCTGTCCATGACCTCGCGGCTCAGCGCATCGGCAGCCGCAAGATCGGTCATCACCTCGCCCGACAGCTTGCCGAGGCCATTGAGCACCTCGTCGGGGAACCGCTTGACGATCACGCCGTGCTCGCCGGTCAAGGTGTTGAGGGCGCCGTTGTTCTTCGCCGTGAACTCGTTGATCACGAACTGGTTCGTGTAGGCATTCGCCGCTTCGATGATCGCCTTGTCCTCGTCGCTCAGCTTCTCCCAGACCTGCAGGTTGATGAAATTGTCGAGCAGGGTCGCCGGCTCGTGCCAGCCCGGGTAATAATAGAACTCGGCACTCTTGTAGAGGCCGAAGGCGAGATCGTTGTAGGGGCCGACCCATTCGGTGGCGTCGATGGCGCCGGATTGAAGCGCCGGCGGGATCTCGCCGCCCGGCAGGTTGACGACGTTGCCGCCGGCCGCCTTGACCACCTCGCCGCCGAGGCCGGGGATGCGCATCTTGAGGCCGCGATAGTCCTCGAGCGTGTTCATCTCGACGTTGAACCAGCCGCCCATCTGGGTGCCGGTGTTGCCCGAGG
>CAZDBC010000596.1:0-2357 GCA_964503295.1 uncultured Kiloniellaceae bacterium
GGCCAGCAAGACGCGCGAGCGCTTCGGCAAGGGCAGTATCGAGGGCCTGCTGGCGTCCGAGACCGGAAACAACGCCGCTGTCCCTGGGGCGATCATCCCGGTGCTCACTCTGGCCGTCCCCGGCTCGGCGCCGGCGGCCGTTCTCCTGGCGGCCATGTTCATCCACGGCGTTCGGCCCGGCCCCCTGATCATGATCGAATCGCCGACCTTCGTGTTCGAGATCGCGGCCATGCTGTTCTGGGCGTCGGTCGCGGTGCTCGTCCTCGGGCTCGCGCTGGCGCGCCCCATGCTGCAGGTGCTGCGCGTGCCGCGCGCCTACCTCATGCCGCTGATCTTCGTGCTCTGCGTGGTGGGCTCCTTCGCCATTGCCAGCCGCGTGTTCGACATCTGGGTCATGCTCGGCTTCGGGATACTGGGTTTCGCGCTGCGCGAGATGAACTATCCGATGGCGCCGCTGGTGCTCGGCATCGTGCTCGGAGACATCCTCGACAAGAACTTCCGGCGTGCCATGGTGCTGTCCGACGGCGCGCTGGTCGAGCTGGTGACACGGCCGATCTCCGCCACCCTGGCCGCGCTCACCCTGATCACCATCCTGTTGGGCCTGCCGCCGGTGCGCCGGGCCGTCGGCCGGCTGTTCGAGAGGTCGTCATGAAGCTTTCCCTGTGCAACGAGGTCATCCGCGAGCTGACGTTCGAGGCGCAGAGCGCCTTTGCCGCCGCGCTCGGCTACGACGGCCTGGAGATCGCGCCCTTTACCCTCGCGGAGGATCCGCGTGACCTTACCCCGCCGCGGATCGGCGAGGTGCGCCGGGCGCTAGAGGCCGAGGGGCTGGTCTGCTCCAGCCTGCACTGGCTCCTGGTCTCGCCCGAAGGCCTGTCGATCACGTCGCCTGACGAAAACGTGCATGCGAACACGACACAGGTCATGATTCGGCTGGTGGAGCTCGCGGCGGAACTCGGCGCGCAAGTTCTGGTGCACGGCTCGCCGCTTCAGCGCAAGCTGGAGGACGGCGCCGAGGATGAGGGGCGGGCGCGGGCGCGCGCCTGCCTGGAGGCCGCCGCCAGGGCGGCCGAGGCGGCAGGCGTCGTCTACTGCATCGAACCCCTGGCCAGGCGCGAGACCAACTTCGTCAACACCGTGGCCGAGGCGGTGGCCCTGGTCGAGGAGATCGGCAGTCCGGCACTTCGGACCATGATCGACACCTGCGCCGCGGGAACCCAGGAGGGCGACGTGCCGGCGCTGCTCGACCGCTGGCTGCCGAGCGGATATGTCGCCCACATCCAGGTCAACGACCCCAACCGGCGCGGGCCGGGCGAAGGCGAGCTCGCCTTCGCGCCGATTTTCGCGGCCCTGCGCCGCAACGGCTACGACCGCTGGATCGCCGCGGAGCCCTTCGTCTACGAACCCGACGGCCCGGCCTGCGCCGCGCGCGCCGCGGGCTATTTGCGCGGCCTGGAGGAGTGTGCGCCATGACCGGTCGTCCCGAGCTGCAGGTTCTCGAGGTCGAGTTCTACGAGCGCGACGTCCGGCTGCGCATGCCCTTCCGTTTCGGCATCGTCACCCTCACCGAGGCGCCGCAGACCTTCGTGCGCGCGCGCATCCGCACCGCCGACGGCCGCGAGGGCTGGGGCATGACGGCGGAGATGCTCGCGCCCAAGTGGTTCGACAAGTCGCCCGACCTGACCAACGAGCAGAACTTCGATCAACTCCGCCGGTCCATGGCCATCGCCGCGCGGATCTATCTCGACGCCGACGGAACGCACACGGCCTTCGGACTGCATGCCCGCTGCGCCGAGGCGCAGTACCGGACCTGCGCCGAGGCCGGCCTGGGCGGCCTGCCGAACCTGGTCGCGGGCTTCGGCATTGCGCTCCTCGACCGCGCGGTGCTCGACGCCCTGCTGCGCTTGGAGGGAGTCAGCGTTTTCGCGGCCGCGCGCGCCAATCTCTTCGCGCTCGACGCGACCACCGCCCCAGACCTGGCGGGCTTCGATTTCGACCGCTTCCTGGCCGGGCTCAAGCCCGCCGAGCGGATAGCGGCGCGGCACACCGTGGGACTCGTCGATCCCATCGTCGCCGCGGACCAGACGCCGGAGACGCGTGTCGACGACGGTCTGCCGGAGACGCTCGAGGAGGTGATCGGGTACTATGGCGTCGACTACTTCAAGCTGAAGGTCGGCGGCGATATCGCCGCAGACGTCGAGCGCCTCGCGCGCATCGCCGAGGTGATCGATCCGCTGCCCGGCTATCGCACAACCCTCGACGGCAACGAGCAGTATGCGGATGCCGACGCGGTCATCGAGCTGTGGCGCGCGATCGAGACGGAGCCGCGCCTGGCCCGCTTGCGCCGGTCGATCCTC
>CAZDBC010000597.1:0-2355 GCA_964503295.1 uncultured Kiloniellaceae bacterium
CGGTTGCCAGCAATCGAAGCGCAGGCGACGCCATCGTCGCCGCCAATTCGGTGCTACCCAGGAAATCTTCCACGAGCGCGGTCTCTGCCACCGGTCCCTGCCCGGCAATTGCGATCACGGCGCTCGGAGACGTGCCCCCCAGAAGCTTGTTCCGGAGCCCCAGGAGTTTCGCCTTTCCCGCGTCCGAAACCAGCTGCCCGTCGATCCAGTACCATAGCCAAATGGCGCGTTGGCGCGATCCACCCTGTAACACGCGATACGCCGGTGGGGGGAGAGAGGACATGTCCCAGCCCTTCAAACGCCCCGATTCCACCACGTCTAGATCGTCGGACAGGACGAGTTTGTTCTCATAGGAAATCAGTTCCTTGCCGCGCCCCTCATCGCCGTAATAGGCAATGAAAAGCGAGATCCTTTGTCCGTCCTTCTCGTATTGCCAAACGTCCTGGGCGTCGGCTGTCGGATAGTCGGCCCGCCACCAACCGTCGGCGTTCGCGTCCACTCGCGTCCATCCGTTGCTGGCCTGGGGCGCGCGGAGGCCCGCAATGTCCCCATCTGAGGGAGTTGCCAAGTGTCCGCCATAGAAGCGCGCCATGCCGGCGATGGCCAGACCGACGGCGACCATCGCGGTCATGCGCCGAAGGGTGGACGGATCCAGGACGGTCGGGACCGTTTTCGAAGCGGCGACTGACGAACCTTGGGCGGACGCGACGGGATCGCGCATGAAATAGGCAATGGCGATGAGGATCGCCGTAACGAAACTCAGGAAGACGAAGCCGAAGACGATATGGTCGACACCCACCGCAACCTCGAAATCGCTGACATACGCGATCATGACGATGCCGTATGCACGAACCACGTTGGCAGCGATTGGTACGACGATCGAGAGGGCCACGAAGGTCAGGCGTTTCCACAATCGGTCGAACAGCAAACCGGAGATCAGCACGCCCAGAGCAATCGTCGCGATCAGGAAACGCACGCCGGCGCAGGCCTCGGCGACAAGAAACGAGCCGCCGGGTATCACCAGGACCCAGTTCTCCAGATAGACCGGCACGCCGGTCATGCGCAGCAGCATGGTGGCGTACTCGGCAGTCAGCGATTGCAGCGGTGCGATCGCGAAATCGCCGAACGGCACCATGAACAGCATGTAGCCCAGCGGAAAGGCGAGTGTTCTCGCGATGCGCCAGCCGAGGACCGCCATGACCGCGCCCTGCAGCATCCCGACCAGCCCGAAATGCTCGAGCAGATTCGCCTGGGCAACATGGCCCAGCATCCAAACGCCCGCGGCGCCTGCGAGCCACGCGGCGCCCCAAACGCTGGGCACGATCTTTTGCGTTGCTACCTCGTGGCGTTTGAGCCAAGCGAGGAAGACGACGATCGGCGGGATCAGGAACCCGTGATTATAGGTCCGCGAACTGGTCCAGACCTGGACCATCGAGCCTACGGTTTCATAGAAGAGGGCGACAATCGCCGCCATGACGCCGATGGTGAGGCCAATGCCCCAGACTGTTGCCCGTGGCACCTTGGGAGCCGATCCCTCATCCGGTCCGACGTCGCGCGGTCGTTCACCGGTCATGTTCATCGTCGCTCTCGCGATTCGACGGCCAGCCTGCCGAAAGCCTCGGCGCCGCATTGTCCGCGTCGGTCGCGGCGGTCGATCGGGTGTCGCTCACGCTCGAGACTCATGGCCGCCTCAACTCAGGATCAGCGCGCCCAAGACAAATCGGGTTGCTTCAGCGCACCCGGCCGACGGGCCGACAATCGACGAATTATGAACCTACCGGCTACGGTTGCCGATCGGTTTGAGCACCGGAGACGAAACGCGCATCTTCAACCTCGATCGGACGAGGAACGGTAGGATCGATAGCCGTAGTATGAATACTTGTTGCTCCCCAAAGACGCACGTCCCTTGTTCAGCACCATGTTCACCGCGCAGTTCGGCGGCAGCCGGTCCAACGCCTGTTCAATGATTTCCCTGGGGGTCACATCCGCCTCGACGACGTAGACGACCTGCCCCAGATGCTCCGCCAGCATCGCGGGCGCGGTCGACGACAACAGGGGCGGCGTGTCGAAGATGATCACGCGATCGGGATAGCGGTCCGCCATCTCTTTGGTCAGTTCCCCCATCCGCTGGCCGCCCAGCAATTCCGGCGACATGTCGTCCGGGCGGCCCGGCCCGATCACCGACAGCCGCTCCAGGTTGGTGCGGAAGATGATGTCCGACAGGTCGGCCGATGGGTCGGTCAGCACGTCCATCAGGCCGGGCCGGTCATTAAGCCCAAGGCGATCGAATATGGCGGGCCGCTCGAAGTCGGCGTCCACGAGCAGCACATGGTAATCGACATCGCAGGCCAGGCT
>CAZDBC010000598.1:0-2349 GCA_964503295.1 uncultured Kiloniellaceae bacterium
GCGCGGCCGCGAGCGGGTCGGTCTCGGAGGCCGAGACCCGGCCGCCGAACAGCATGCGCCTGCGGTCCGGCGAGCTGCGGTAGTAGTAGACCACCCGGCGGCTGTCGCTGACGATGCGGTCCTTCGGCATCAGGCGGTCCATCAGACCGGCGGGCAGGGGCTCGGTGGCGATGACGTAGCTGCCGATCGGGATCACCCGGCGGCGCTGCCAGGGGGTGACCGCGCCGCTGTAGCCGTTGGTCGCGACCACCACCTGACGCGCCGTGATGCGCCCGCGGCTGGTGGTTACCTCGTGCCCAGCGCCGTCGCGCGCGATCCCCGTGACCGTACAGTGCGGGATCACCCCGGCGCCCGCCGCGCGCACCCGCTCGAGCAGGCCCTGGTGATAGCGCGCCGGGTCGAGCGCCGCGTGGCGTGGATAGACCACGCCGCCATAGTAGGCGTCGCTGCCCAACTCGGTTCGCTGCTCGGACCGCGGCACCGGCCAGGCGCCGGTCTCAAGACCTTTCGGTTCCTGCTCCAGGCCGCGTGCCAGGGTCTCGAAGCTCGCGGCGCTGTGGGCGGCGTGGAAGCGGCCAACCACCCTGAAGTCGCAGTCGATCTTCTCGTCGGCAACGAACGCGCCAATCCAGTCCAGGGCGTTGTGGCCTTCCTTCAGGATCGCATAGGCCTGCTCGGGCCCGTGCCGGGCCGCGAGCGCCGCGACGTCCGGCTTGATGCTGGTGCTGATCTGGCCGCCGTTGCGGGTGCTGCAGCCCCAGCCGGCGTCCTCGGCGTCGACCACGACGGTGTGGCGGCCGGCGCGCGCCGTCTCCAGGGCCGCGTGCAGGCCGGTGTAGCCCGAGCCGATCACCAGCACGTCGGCTTGCGCCGGCGGCGTTTGCGCCGCCAGCTCGGGGCGCGGCGTCCGGTCCCACCAGTAGGGCGTCGGCCTGAAGTCGGGCGCGAAGAGGGCGTCAGATGCGGACAACGGCGCTCTTGACCTGGCAGTAGTTGCGCAGGGCCTCCAGGCCCTTCTCGCGACCGAAGCCGGACTGCTTGGTGCCGCCGAAGGGAACCTCGATTCCGCCCGCGAAGTACTCGTTGACGTAGACCTGCCCCGCTTCGACGTCGCGCACGAACCGCTGAGCCTTCTCCAGATTCCCGGTGTAGATGCCGGCGACCAGACCATAGGGAGTCCCGTTGGCCAGCGCCACGGCCTCGTCCCAGTCGTCGAAGGGCTGGACGACGAGCACGGGGCCGAAGATCTCCTCCTGCACCACAGGGTCGTCGGGCGCGACCCGGTCGATGATCGTAGGCTGGAAGAACCAGCCGAGGCCGGTCTCGGGGTCGCTCGTGCGCGCGCCGCCGGTGACGATCGCGAGCTGCCGCTCGGCCGCACCTTTTACGTAGCCCTCGATGCGCGCGAGCTGCTCGGCCGAACTGACTGGCCCAAGGCCGGGGTCGCGCAGGCCATGCCCCAGGGTCAGCGCGGCGGCCCGCTCGGCGAGCTGACCGACGAAGTCGTCGTGAATCGTCCGTTCGACCAGCAGGCGCGAGCCGGCCGAGCAGACCTGCCCAGCGTGTTCGAAGATAGCGCCCAGCGTGCCTTCGAGCGCCTGTTCTCGGTCGCAGTCGGCGCAGACCGCCAGCGGCGACTTGCCGCCCAGCTCCAGCGTCACGCGGGTGACGTTGCGCGCCGCGGCGGCCATCACCTCGATGCCCGTTTCGACCGATCCGGTGAAGGTCACGTGATCGACTCCGGGATGGGCGACCAGCGGCGCGCCGGCGTCGCGGCCGGTCCCGGTGACCACGTTGTAGACCCCGTCGGGCAGCCCCGCCTCGGCCAGAAGCTCGGCCAGGATCAGCGCGCTCATGGGCGTCTGCTCGGCCGGCTTGGCGACCACCGTGCAGCCGGCCGCCAGGGCCGGCGCCAGGCCGCGCGCCAGGGTCGAGAGCGGAAAGTTCCAGGGCACGATCTGCGCGGCGACCCCGACCGGCTCGTTGACCGTGTAGGCGAGGTAGTCCGGCCCCAGGGGAATGCTGTCGCCCTGCAGCTTGTCGCAGGCACCGGCATAGTACTCGAAGCAGCGTGCGGCGCCGGCGACGTCGGCGACCGCGTCGCGCAGGGGCTTGCCGGAATCGAGTGCCTCGACCACCGCCAGCCGGTGGGCGGCCTTGGTGATCAGTTCGCCGGCGCGCTGCAGGATGCGGCCGCGCTCGACCGGCCGGCAGCGCCGCCAGTGCTTGTCGAAGGCGCGCCGGGCGGCGGCGACGGCGGCCTCGATGTCTTCGGCCGTGCCCGCGGCGACCTCGGCGAAGGCGCGGCCCGTGCCCGGGTCGAAGACCTGCATCGTTTCGCCGCGCACG
>CAZDBC010000599.1:0-2095 GCA_964503295.1 uncultured Kiloniellaceae bacterium
CGCTGTTGCGCGATCCGCAGGTCCGTGCCGGCGCGACGGACACCGGCTACATCGAGCGGCATGACTGGCCGGCAGCGGACCCGGCCCCGGACGGCGATGTGCTGGCGCTGGCCTGTCTCGGCGAGCTGCTGGAGCGGGCGCGGGCGGCGCGCGCGGCGGCGGCCACCGCCGACCCCCATACGCCCTGGGCCGGCGGCAACGGCTGGCGCCTCAATGTAGAGGCCCAGGAGTCCCTGGTCTGGCAACTGGTCGGCACCGAGGTGGAGGTCACGGTCACCTACCTGCGCCGGGGCGGCTATCGGTTCGACCTGCCCGAGTCGAGCCTGGAGGCGCGCGGCGAACTCGCCGCGGACGGCCGTCTCCTCGCCGAGCTCGGCGGCCGGCGGGTGACCTGCTCGATCTTGCGCGGCGCCGGCGACCTGGTTGTCTTTTGCGGCGGCTTCGGCTATCGCCTGCGCCTTGCCGACCCGCACCAGCGCGACCTCGGCGAGGCCGCGACCGGCGGCCTGCTGACCGCGCCCATGCCGGCCAGGGTGATCGAAGTGGCGGTGACCGAAGGCCAGGAGGTCGCGCGCGGCGGGGCGCTGCTCGTGCTCGAAGCCATGAAGATGGAGCATGCCGTGGTGGCGCCGGCGGCCGGCCGGGTGCGCGAAGTCTTCTTTGCGGTCGGCGATCTGGTCGAGGAAGGGGCCGAGCTGCTCCGACTGGAGACAGGAGAGGAGGAAGCATGAGCCGGCCCGATCGCGTCACTCTGGTCGAGGTCGGACCGCGCGACGGTCTGCAGAACGAGCCCCAGGTCCTGCCCGCGGCGACCAAGATCGCGCTGATCGACCGGCTGTCGGCGGCGGGGCTGCCGGCGATCGAGGTCGGCGCCTTCGTCTCGCCGAGGTGGGTGCCGCAAATGGCCGATACCGCCGACGTCCTGGCCGGGATCGAACGGCGGCCGGGCGTGCGCTACCCGGTGCTGGTGCCCAACCTGAAGGGGTTCGAGGCGGCCCTGGCGGCCGGGGCGCAGGAGATGGCGGTATTCGGCGCCGCCTCCGAGACCTTCAGCCGCAAAAATATCAACTGCTCGATCGCCGAAAGCCTGGAGCGTTTCCGGCCGGTCGCCGAGGCCGCGCGGGCGCACGGCGTCCGCCTGCGCGGCTACGTCTCCTGCGCCCTCGGCTGTCCCTACGAGGGCGAGGTCGCGCCCGCGGCCGTGGCGCGGGTGGCGGCCGCGCTGCACGGGCTGGGCTGCGCGGAGGTGTCGCTCGGCGACACCATCGGCGTGGGTACGCCCGACCGCGCGGTCGCCATGCTGCGCTGTGTCGCCGAGGCGGTGCCGCTGGAGGCCCTGGCGGTGCATTTCCACGACACCTATGGCCAGGCGCTGGCCAACATCCTGGCCTGCCTGGAGCAGGGGGTGGCGGTGATCGACAGCTCGGTCGCTGGCTTGGGCGGCTGTCCCTACGCGCCCGGCGCGGCCGGCAACGTGGCGACCGAGGATGTGCTCTACCTCCTGCAGGGGCTGGGCATCGAGACCGGCGTCGACCTCGAACGCCTGGTCGAGGCAGGCCGCTTCATCTGCGACGCGCTCGGGCGCGCGACGCGCTCGCGGGTCGGCCTGGCCCGGGCCGCGCGGCCGGCGGCTTGAGCGCGGCCGCGGGATCGAAAAGAGCGCGTTGCGGTGACGATCCACATGATGAAGCTGGCGGTCGGTATCGACGACGTCGACCATCTGGTGCGGGCGCAGAAAGCCAGAGAGCGGCGGCTGGGGAGGCGGGTGCACCAGACCCGGATGGTGCCGCGGCGGCGCGCCGATCTGCTCGACGGCGGCTCCATCTACTGGGTGATCCGCGGCCTGCTCCGGGTACGCCAGCGCATCGCGGCGATCGAGGAGGGGCTGGACGATTCGGGACGGGCCTGCGCCCGCCTGGTCCTCGACGGCGAGCTCGTCCGGGTCGAGCCGCGGCCCCAGCGCGCCTTTCAGGGCTGGCGCTATCTGGCGCCGGGCGACGCGCCACGCGACCTGGGCCAGAGGGGCGGGGCCGAGGAGCTGCCCGCCGAGCTCTGGGCCGAGCTGCGCGCCCTCGGCCTGCTGTAACGGCGGGCT
>CAZDBC010000599.1:2105-2345 GCA_964503295.1 uncultured Kiloniellaceae bacterium
GGACAGGGCCAGGCACGGCGCCTATATAGCTTTTCGTCACGGGGCCCTTCCCGGGCGCCTGTGGAAACCCAGGACAACATCGAAGCGTGCAGACGTCGTCAAGGCGTTGATGACAGCTGCGAGGTTCGATATGATCTTCGATCCGTTGCGGGGTCTTCCCCTGGCAGCGGGTCTGTGATCGGCGCCTCTTATGCGCGCTGATTTTTGCTCTTTGACATTGTAGTGAAGATTGGAAGGGAT
>CAZDBC010000600.1:0-2343 GCA_964503295.1 uncultured Kiloniellaceae bacterium
CGCGCGGCCGATCGACCGCAACCGGCTGCTCGCCGTGCTGAGCGAGTATTTCGAGGCGACCGGCATCGAGGGCGACTGGGACACCATCAAGGAGACGGACGACGAGCGCCTGGTCACCTCGCTGGCCATGATCTGTCCTTTCGAGGCGCCGGAGAAGCAGGCCCTGCTCGAGGCCATGACCCTGCCCGAGCGGGCCGACACCATGACCGCGATCATGGAGATGTCGGCGCACGAGGCGGGCCGCCCGGCGGGCGGCGAAGGCGACACGGCCCGGCACTAGCTTGCCGATTCCAAGGAGAGCGAAGCCATGACCACGACCGAAGACCAACCCGCGCCGGCGCCCGACAGCGCGCGCCAGGTCGACCCCAAGCTGCTCGAGATCCTGGTCTGTCCGATGACCAAGGGGCCGCTGGAATACGACGCCGAGCGGCAGGAGTTGATCAGCCGGCAGGCCAACCTGGCCTATCCGATCCGCGAGGGCATCCCCATCATGCTGCCCGACGAGGCGCGGCCGCTCGACGACTGACCGGCGCCGCCGGAACCGTCTCCGAATCCTTGGCATGACCGACAGCGCCGACGACCGCCATCCGCGCCCGACCGAAATCCGCTACTCCAAGGCGGACAAGGCCCTCGAGGTCGACTTCGACGACGGCGCCCGGTTCCGCTATCCGGCCGAGCTTCTGCGCGTCGAGAGTCCCTCCGCCGAGGTCCAGGGCCACGGGCCGGGCCAGAAGACCATCGTCGCCGGACGCCGCCACGTCGGCATCATGGCGATCGAGCCGGTCGGCAACTACGCGGTGCGCATCAGGTTCGACGACCTGCACGACACCGGCATCTTCTCCTGGCCCTATCTCTACAAGCTCGGCGCCGAGCAGGACGAGATCTGGGCCGCCTATCTCGCCGAGCTCGAGAAACGCGGCCTGTCGCGCGAGCCCGACCGGCGGCAGTAGGCCGCACCGGCGACTCCGCGCCAGCCGCTGTCGCCGGCGCGCAAGACAAAGTCGATGGATCCGCCACTCTTTACCCATCGTGGTGCAACGAGGGGCCGCGGCCATGGACCAGGCGATCGTCTCCGAACTGCCGTCCGGGCCGGCGCCGGCCGCCGCACCCCCGATCGATCTCGCAGGTCTGCGCCGCGGTCGCCTGGCCCGCCTGCGTGCCGAACTCGCCCGAAGCCACCTCGCCGGCGCCTTGCTCTACGACCCGGTCAACATCCGCTATGCCTGCGACAGCCGCAACATGGCGGTCTGGACCCTGCACAACCCGGTCCGCTACGTCTTCGTGGCCACAGAGGGGCCGGTCATCGTCTTCGACTTCCACAACTGCGCGCATCTCTCGGACGGGCTCGAGACGGTGGACGAGGTGCGCCCGGCGGTTTCCTGGACCTTCTTCACCGCCGGCCCGCGCGCGGCCGAGCGCGCGCGGGTCTGGGCGGCCGAGGTCGCCGATCTCCTCGCGACCTACGGCGGCGGCAACCGACGCCTCGCCCTCGACCGCTGCGACCCGCCGGGTCTCCTCGCGCTGCAGGCGCTGGGCGTCGAGCCGCACGACGGGCAGGCGGTGCTGGAGATGGCGCGACGCATCAAGACGGCCGAGGAGCTGGCCTGCATGCGCGTCGCGATCGCCGTCTGCGAGGCGGCCATGGCGCAGATGCGCGGGGCCCTGCGGCCGGGGCTGACCGAGAACGATCTGTGGGCGGTGCTCAACCAGGTCAACGCCGCGCGCGGCGGCGAATGGATCGAGACCCGGCTGCTCGCCTCCGGACCGCGCGCCAACCCCTGGTTCCAGGAGAGCAGCGACCGGGTCGTCCAGACCGGCGAGCTGGTCAGCTTCGACAGCGACCTGATCGGCCCCTTCGGCTACTGCGCCGACATCTCGCGCAGCTATCTCTGCGGGCCGGGCCGGGCGAGCGACGCGCAGCGCCGGCTCTACCGGCTCGCCGTCGAGCAGATCCACGCGAACATGGAACTTCTGCGCCCCGGACTGAGCTTCCGCGAGCTGGCCGAAAGCGCCTGGCAGCTTCCCGCTTCCTGCCGCGCCAACCGCTACAGCGCCATCGTCCATGGGGTCGGCCTGTGCGACGAGTACCCGCATATCTGCTACCGGGAAGACTTCGCGACCTGCGGCTACGACGGGATCATCGAGCCGGGCATGACCCTGTGCGTCGAGAGCTACATGGGCGAGGAGGGCGGCGCCGAGGGCGTCAAGCTGGAGCAACAGGTGCTGGTCACCGAAAGCGGCGTCGAGCTGCTGTCGCACTTTCCTTTCGAGGAGGCGCTGCTCGGCCGCGAGGTCTGAGCTGAGCGCCGGCTAAAGCGGCTCGCCGCGCAGCAGGCGCGGCAG
>CAZDBC010000601.1:0-2336 GCA_964503295.1 uncultured Kiloniellaceae bacterium
CGACCAGGTAGGGAATGATCCGCAGCGCGACCTGAAAGCCGTCCTTGGCGCCCTCGACGAAGACCTCGTAGACCCGGACCCCGCGCAAGGCGCCGAATCCGAGCAGGGCGACCATGAGGCCGGGGATGATCCAGGGTGCGATGACCTGGCCGTAGAGAATGGAGATTGGAACGATCGCGGCGACGCACAGCAGCACGGTCAGGGACACCCAGCCCGGATAGCCTTCGGCGGTCTGCGCCGCGAGGCCGCCGTCACTCGCCTCGCCGTCCGAGCTGTCCGCGCTGCCCGGGCCATCCGCTTCGGCGGTGGCCTGCCGCATGGCGCCGGACTCGCCGCCGGCGGCGGGCGGAGCGACCGGGAACGAACGCTGATAGAGCTTGGCGGCGATGATCGCCACCGTGGTCGAGCAGATGGTGGCGAAGAGCGTGGTCGGCAGGATTCCGGCCGGGTCGCTCGAGCCTGCGGCGGCGCGCAGGGCGATGACTCCCGTGGGCAGCAGGGTGACGCTCGAGGTGTTGATGGCAATGAACAGGGCCATCGCATTGGTCGCCGTGCCCTTGACCGGGTTCAGCTTGTCGAGTTCCTGCATCGCCCGGATGCCGAACGGAGTGGCGGCGTTGCCGAGGCCG
The DNA here is from genome assembly GCA_964503295.1 of uncultured Kiloniellaceae bacterium. Classification (GTDB taxonomy): domain Bacteria; phylum Pseudomonadota; class Alphaproteobacteria; order Kiloniellales; family Kiloniellaceae; genus CAZDBC01. The sequence goes on from CAZDBC010000601.1 coordinate 630, forward strand.
AGGGCATTGGCGGAGAGATTCAGGATCATCGCGCCCATTGCCGGATGGTCGGCCGGCACCTCGGGAAAGAGGCGGACCATCAGGGGACGCACGGTCCGCGCGATGATGACCAGCAGTCCCCCGGCCTCGGCCACCTTCATCAGGCCGAGAAAGAGGGCCATGACGCCGACGAGCCCGATCGCAAGGGTCACCGCGGAGCCGGCGGTCTCCACCACGGCGGTCGAGAGAGCGGCCATCGGCGCGCTCGCGTCGGCGTCGGGGGGAGCCTCCCAGACAACCTGGCGATAGCCCGCCACGACGAATGCGATCACGACGATCGCAAGAAAAATGGCGTTCATGACGGCTGAAGGATGCCCCGGTCGATGCCCCGATTCGCGGCTCCATTATAAACCGTCGAGCCGATCGGTGCCGACGGGCAGCGGGCATCGCGGTGCAATCCCTCGATGCTTGGCAACGAGAGACTTGCCAGGACATTGGCCGGACAGCGATAACCGCGCCATGAAACGGCGAGTGGGAAGACCATCCGGGAGGCGAGTGGCGTCGGTGCTGCTTGCCCTTTTGCCGCTCGCGGCCGGCGCCTGTTCGAACGCGCCCTATGCCGTGCCGCCGCCGCCGGAACTGGTCGAGGCGCTGGGGCAGGTCCCGGGCACGGAGGAGGAGCGGCGGCGCTGGGAACCGCGCAGTGAGCCGGTCGTGCTCTCCTACTGCTACAACAATCGCTTGAACGAGCCCCAAGAGATTCTTGCGCTGGCGCGGCGCGACTGTGAGGGCGGGCGCCTCGAACTGCGCGAGCAGGATGCGGTATGGAACGGCTGCGCCATCCTCCAGCCGGTCCGGGTCAGCTATGTCTGCTATCCGCCCAAGCCCGAGGATTTCATCCCCGCACCGCCCCCGTGAGGCCGGCTCCCAGGCCACGCGGGCGGCGATCCTGCCCTGAGCCTAGCCGAGCGCCATCATGCAGTCCGTATTGACCGTCACGCTTCCGTTCTTTGCGGTGATCGGCTGCGGCTACCTTGCCGGAGCGCGCGGGCTGTTCGATCGCGCAGCCCTGCGCAGCCTCAACGGTTTCGTCTTTTTTTTCGCCCTGCCGGCGTTGCTGATCGGCTCCCTGGCCGAGCGGTCCCTGACCGAGATCGTCGATCTGGCCTTCATGGCCGGCTATGGCCTTGCCGGGCTCACGGTGTTCGCAGCGGCGGCGCTGGGCGGACGAGTCCTGTTCGGCGGGGACCTCGCGCAGGCTGCGCTGCGCGGTCAGGCCGGCGCCGTGGCGAACATCGGCTTTCTCGGCCTGCCGATGATGATCGCGCTGTTCGGTCCTGACGGGGCGATTCCCGTCGCCCTGGCCCTGATCGTCGACCTGCTCGTCGTGCTGCCGCTGTCGATCCTGCTGCTCGAGACGGCCGCAAGCGACGCCGCCCATGGCCAGACGAAGCGCATCCTGGCGGTCGGACGAGGCATGCTGCTCAACCCCTTCGTGCTCTCGATCGCGGCCGGACTTGCCCTCTCGGCCAGCGGCCTCGGCTTGATCGCGCCCCCGCTTGCCGCCTTCGCGGACTTCATCGGGGCCGCGGCCGGGCCCTGCGCGCTCTTCGCCCTCGGGGCTTCGCTGGCCGCCGGCCTGCTGTCCGACGGCTGGCCGGAGGTCGCGGCCCTGACGCTGATTAAGCTCGTCGTCCACCCGGCGCTGGTCTGGCTGCTGCTCGCGGA
>CAZDBC010000602.1:0-2335 GCA_964503295.1 uncultured Kiloniellaceae bacterium
TTCCCAAGCTAACATTTTAACCATTTATCCGAACTGCAATTGCAAGCGTTTCCCACCGAGCCATGGCACGACAGTGGTCTCATCAGCAATCCCCGCGTTCATCAACATCGGGTTGTGCGCACGTTTCTGGAACCGCACTATAATCCGTTCCCCTTCGATTGACACGGAAGCGGTCGCTCGAACCAAGTCGCGGAAAATTTTACGGAACTCGGCGGTCGGATAGCCGTACCCCACTCTCGCCGCGAGCAAACGATAAAGCGCGCTTGCCATGAGTGTCACCGCGAGGTCACAATTGATCTTCATGGGCACCACGGACGACAGCGCGTCCATGTGAAAGAAGTCGATAACGTCGGAAATATTGTTTTCGATAATCATTCTTCGAGCATATCGTTGAATTAGGGTGGCGGGCGAAGCTTTTATCTGGTTGGTTATTAACACAGTGGCCTCAGCATGACCAAGATCCTTCACGGCGATCTGCCTGAGTTCCCCCTCGTAATCCTTCAGGCTTATTTTGCTTTCCCATATCCGTGGAGTTCGATAGGCGCGGGCAATGTTCGCGAGCTGAATTTTTCGCCAGGCGGACAAGGGGACGTCGTGTATTTGTTCGATCACGGCCGGGGAACGTCGCCGCAATGTGATGAACCTTATTCCACGTTTGTTGATCTCATTGAGATTGGCGTAGGTGGTCAGTTTCGAATCAAAGACCAGTTCGGTTGGCCATTGGCCGTTCTTTTCCCGCCAGAAGTCCGCGAAAATGAGAATTTGGTCGTTCATGTCGGATTTGCGGATATCGGCGTCGACATAGCAGAACGCCCGGTTCTGGTCGTCGCTCACGACAAAAGCCAGCATTCCTTTCTGTCGGCGACTGCGCTTTGACACGTAATGCTTTTCCACCAAAGCGTCCTCACCGTGAAAGGGAATCGTGTGAAAGTCCAGATCGAAGGAATTTCCATGTGCCCATCCCAGTTTCTCCACCTCGTCAAACCATTCACGAATCAGCGACAGGTGGGCCTTTGGGGCAATCCGGCAGCTATATTGCGTGAGGAAGGAGCATTTTGGAATGGTGTTGAGTCCGGCGAACAAGGCCAATCCTTGATCGAAGACATCGCTCATGACATGCGTATGACGCGCGTCCCCAAAGAGCTTGAGAGCCAAAAGGGACCGTACGGCCTGTCCAGCTGGAATCATATTTGATCCCGGCAAGTCAATCCGGGAGACGATATCGTCGAGTCCAAGCTTGACAATGAAAGGAGCGAAGAGAAACAGGCCTCCGAATCTCGTATGGAAGCTTCGATTGCTCAAATCCAATTCCCTCACGTCCGCGACGGCGGCACGTTCTGGCCGGGAAACCTCCGGCCTTTCGTCGTCCCGCCTACGGGGAAGCTTGGAGAAACCATTCAATCGCAACACATTGGATATAGCCGGAGCGCTCAGAGTCCGCCCATCGGCTCGCAGGTGCGCCGCAATGTCATAGACGGACATATTCCGCTTACGCAGCGAGATGATTATCTCGTGCAGTGGATCATTTGCCTTCTTGCCGTCACCACTTTTTCGGGATTCAATGAAAAAGCTCGGTGGAGCCTCCTTTCTCATTTTATGAAGCATGACCCTATAGCTACCAGGCGTGTAACCAAAACGTTTGGCAGCCTCCGCTTGCGGCACTCCATCCACAAAGTGCGCGCGAAGGGCTTCGTATTGTCTCTGCGCGGGGTTTGCTGGCTCAAGGAAAAAGCTCTTGTTCATGTTATCTCCATATATTTCATATAATAGGTTAACCAAATTCATACAATGACATTCAATTGCAATATTACAAGCTCATAATGAGAATTATAACTATTTCTGTAAATTTGGTTGAATTTATTATGTTATTGCATAGAGATAACATTAAAGGGCAAAAAAATGCCCTCTTTCGAGGGCGAAAGGGTAGAATAATTGTTAGGTCGAAGATTGTCCGTATGGATTCAGGCTAGCGCCAATGTCATCACGTAACACCGTGTCGAGAAAAAAGGACACAAGTCCCTTAAAGCAAACGACATGCCAATCTAACGAATCACGTAACCCAGCCATTTCCGCCGCGATCTCAGCCTCGAACAAATCACGTAACACTCCTTCGTGATCGATTATTTTTTTGGGGCGATTTTCATGGATCTCACCACTAAACCCGGTTTTCGGGGCGGCGCCGCGCTCGGACATGTCACGCGTCGCGCCCATCGGGCCGGATCCGCCGCGATCCTCCTCAAGAACCGGCATCTCGACGGCGAACGTCGACGCCGCTTCACCCTCGACCTCCCCGACCGTCGACGCCCTCGCCGCCGCGGAACTTTTTTCCTTTTTG
>CAZDBC010000603.1:0-2328 GCA_964503295.1 uncultured Kiloniellaceae bacterium
TGCTGATCGTCGGCATGGTCTACGACAAGGCGGCCAACAACCTCTTCTACCGCAAGGATACAGGAATCGAGACGCCGGCGGACCTGCCGGGCAAGAAGCTGGCGGCGCCGCCGGGCGACTCCCATCGCTTCCTGTGGCCGTCCTTCGCCAACGTGAACGGGATCGATCCGGATTCGGTCACCCTCGTCAACGTGAAGCCGGAAGGAAAGCAAGCGATCGTTGCGTCCGAGCAGGTTGCCGGTGCCTTCGATCTCTACACGAACTATGCCGTCTGGGAGGGTGTGCTCGGCAAGGACAATGTCGGGAACATGCTGTTCGCCGACTATGGCGTCGAACTCTATGGCCACTCCTACATCGTTCACGCCGATCTGGCGGAGCAGAATCCCGACCTCGTAAGGCGCTTTCTGCGGGCGACCTACAAGGGCTGGGCCGCCGTCCATGACGATCCCGAGGCGGCGATCGACGCGCTTGCCGCGCGCGTCGACGGCGTTGACAAGGAGACCTATCTGGCGAACCTCGACCTGATTCTCGATCTCGTCATTACCGAACGCTCCAGGGAATACGGGCTCGGCTGGATCGCGGAGAACCGGATGGCGTCTACCATCGAACTGACGAAGCAGGGCGGCAACCTCGAGAAGGATCTCGTGGCTGCGGACGTCTTCTCTAACGAGTTCAACAGCAAGATCCCGGCGCCCGCGCCACGATAAGCCGCTGTCTGTCTGTGTGCCGTGACGACTGAGGTTCGGCACCTGCTACGAGGCACTCTGCTGCCACAGGCCCGCTCCGCCAGAAGCGGAGCGGGCCTGCTTTGTGCTGCGCAGAGAGACAGCGTTCCCTGGGTTCCCATCTCACGCAGCTTCCGACCGAAGGTCGGAACCGATTACCGCATGCAGTTTGTGCGGACGAGGATCGTCATCGGATCGAGTTGGAACGCTCCGGGCAGCGACTGCCCAAATAGCTCCAGCCAGCGTGCCTGGGCTTGATAGGCGGGCTTTTCGCGCGCTCCGGCGCAGTCGTAGGTCAGTCCGCCCAGGTTCTGCAGGTGGTGAACCATCTCGTGCACCAGAACGGAGACCTCAGCCGGCGTCGTTCCGGTCCAGCCCTCGGCAAGGTAGATCGTCCGGCTCCGGTCGTCATAGATCGCATGGACGCCATGACCGATCCGGGCCTTTACCGGCTCCTCCTCCTTCGACGGGTGCTTTTTGTGTGGCCAGTCCGCGCCAAGACGCTCGTAGCGCACCTCGGCCATCCTCTGCTCGGAGACGAACTCCACCTGCGGAGGTTCGTGGATTTCCGGCAGGCCGAAGGTGACCGAAAGCCAGGTTACGATGACGGTCAGCAGCGCCTGCATGGCTCGTTTCCCGTTGCTGCGGCGAGTTCCCTTTTTGAGTCTGCGCCAATAGCATGGCGAGTCGCGGGCCGGCCGTGAATCCTCCAGGAGTATCGGTACGAAGGTCTTGCCGGCTGCCCTTCCGGCCGGGCATCGCGCGCTCTGCCAGCGAAGGCCGGATGGGCGACGAGCCGACAGGTGGCCGTGTTTCCCCCGGCGGACTATGCTAACTTTTCGCCTGCAAACACCGCACACCGCCATGAAAACCCTGGTCGTCGACGATCACGTTCTGATTCGCGAGGCTCTGCACGGGATCCTCAGGGAACTGAGTGAGGCCGTCACGATCATCGAGGCAGGCGACGCGGGCGAGGCTTGGCAGCAGATCGAAGATCATCCGGACCTCGACCTCGTGCTGCTCGACCTCTATCTGCCCGATCGTGACGGATTCGACCTCCTTGCCAGTCTGCGCGAGTCGTCTCCGGCTACGCCCGTGGCCGTACTCTCGGTCAGCAGTGATCGTGCCGACATCACGCGCGCGCTCGAGTTGGGCGTACTCGGCTTCATCCCCAAGTCGGCGCCGCGCGAAGTGATGGTCGGCGCCTTGAGGCTCATTCTCTCCGGCGGCACCTATGTACCGCCCGAGATCTTCGGTCGGCCGCGTGCCTCGCCTGCGCCGATGGCGCCGGCCAAGCGCCTGGCGGGTGCCGCTGAGCTGGGCCTGACGGCCCGGCAGATGGATGTGCTTGCCCTTATGATGGAAGGTAAAAGCAACAAGGCGATCTGCCGGGAACTGGATCTCGCCGAGCCGACGGTCAAGAACCATGTGACCGCAATTCTCAAGGCTCTCAAGGTCACCAACCGGACCGAGGCTGTGCTCGCCGCCGCCGCCAGAGGATTCGGGAGGCGGGAAGGGGCGCGGTAGTTCGCCGGCGCGGTTCGCACCTGCGCGCCGGCCGGGACGAGCGCCTCCCACCCCGCCGCCTCGAGCTCGCGGTCGA
>CAZDBC010000604.1:0-2324 GCA_964503295.1 uncultured Kiloniellaceae bacterium
TCGAGCCGCCCTTCCGGCAGGTCGAAGCCGACGCGCAGATCGATGACCTGAAGCAGCGTACTCACCGCGCGCCCCCCGATGCGCCGGTCCCGGGCGGCAGCTCCGGCGGCGGCTGGTCGCGATCGACGTCGATGCCGAGGTCGAGCAGGTTTCCGGCCGACGTGGGATCGATGGTGACGCCGTGGCCGCGCACGGCGCGGGCCGCCTGCCAGGCCAGATAGTTGAAGCCCTCGAGCGAGGATTCGAAGCGCATCTTGCCCTGCGGGCCGATCAGAAGCAGCTCCATGAAGCCGCCGCGCGCGATCCGGAACTGGTTCGGCCGGGTGCCGTAGAAGCGCAGGCGCACCCGCTGCAGGTCCGACCAGGCGACGGTACGCGTGCGAAAGTCGGAGGTCGCAATCTCGTCGTCGGTCACCGCGACCTGCATCATGTGGCGTTGCACGGTGCGCAGGCCGAACAGCGAAAAGAGCGCTGTTAGGCCGCCGAACACGGCGACGATCGCCGGGTTGGGCGGCACGCTCAGAAGGACTCCGCCGCCCACGCCGAGCCCGACGGCGGAGCGCAGATAGTCCCCGAGCAGGCGATTGGTCGGATACCGCAGGACTCTCACGATACTCCCGTCGGTTCGGGCCCATGACGAGAACGCCGCCGGGCCCGTGCATAGCGTCGGCGGCATCACGACGCGGCCCCGGCCGCTTCGCGCGCCGGTCCCGGCCGTGCGCCGAAGGCCTGTCGCGCAGACAGGAACAATGCCTCGGGGCGGCCGGCCAGAAAAGTCAGAAGCTGTTCGAGAAAGCGCCAGGCCGGTGCGTCGTGCACCAGATGGTGGCTCATGATACCCGTCGGCTCCCCGGGATCGGCGGCCCCCGTGCGTCGTGCCGCCAGATGATCGCACAGGCTCCCGAGCGCCGCCGCCTCGCCGACGAAGCCGCGCCGGGGCCGCCAGCGCAGGATGTCGAGGTGACAGTTGACCCGGGCCGGGAGGCGCGCGTCGCGCGGTCGCGGACCGAAGGTCGACAGGCCGTGCAGCCCGATCCCGGCAAGCCGCGCCGGCAGGTCGTCGGCCAGGCGGTTCCAGGGCGGCACCAGGACCGGCAGGGCGCGCGGACCGAACAGCTCGCGCAGGCGCTGGCGGCCGCGCGTCAACTCGTCAAGGCGCAGCTCGAGCGGGCGTTCGGGGCCAAGCTCGGACTTCTTGGCGCCGGGTGCGGCATGGTTGGCGTGCGCCCAGCCGTGTTGAAGCACATCGATCGTCGCGTCGCTGCCGGCGAGACGCGCGGCCAGGGCCGGCGCCGCGTCGGCGGGCACGACCGCGAGCGACAGCGGCAGGCCGAGGCGCTCGGCGAGGCCGAGCAGGCGGTCGAGCGCGCCGCCCGGCGCGGTCGCGTCGTCGTCGCGCCACCACAGGCTGGCACGCCGGCCGGCATGCCGCCATGCCTCCAGCTCCCGTTCGAGCCGGGCCCAGGACTCGTGCTGTCTCGTCATCGTCCCCTGCACCGCACGCCCTCTTTCGGGGCGCTTGCCAGTATCTCTCCCACCAGCCGCGCCGTCGTCGCGGCCCCGTCGCACTGCAGCGTCACAGCCTTATCACATGGCCTGGTGGCAAGACTGTGACGGCGGTCACTTGCCGCCGGAGCGAGGCGTTCCACGACGGCCGCGGCGAGCCGCTCCGGCGTCAGGGCGGATTCCGGAACCACTGCGACCAGACCGCGCTCGGCCAGGAGCTGGGCGCGCAGGCCCTGCTCCGTCTCGCCCGCCGCGGCGAAGGGCACGACGACCGCCGGCACGCCGAGGCCGATCACCTCGAGCAGGGTGTTGTAGCCGGCCTGGCTGATCGACAGGCGGGCGCGCGCCAGCAGCCGGAGGAAATCGGGGCGCGCCCGCTCGACGCTCGTGCCGTCCGGCGCGCGCGCGGCCAGGGCGCGAAAGCGCATCTCGTCCAGGTTGTGTCCCACAAGCACGCGCCAGGGGGTTGCGGCCAGCTCGGGCGCCGATGCCTGGCACAGGGGCTGGGCGGCCAGCGCCGCCTCGACCAGCGGCGCGGCGACCGCGCCGCCGCCGGCCGAGACCAGAATCTCGCCGTGCGCTGCGGCTTGCGGGTCGCGCGGCGGCAGGCGGTCGACCACGTAGCCGCTGTAGCGGGTGCGTCCGGCGATCCGTTCGGCGGCCGGGAAGCTGCGCGCCAGCGGCGTCAGCTCCGGGTCGCCGTGGACCACCACCAGGTCGAAGTAGCGCTCGAACTGCTCCAGCATCCAGGACGTTTTTTCGGGCTGCTTGTGGGTGGTCAGGATGTCACGCAGCGAGCAGAGGATGCGCGGTGCGCC
>CAZDBC010000605.1:0-2321 GCA_964503295.1 uncultured Kiloniellaceae bacterium
GCCGAAAGCGCCTGCTGGTTTTCCGGTTTCGTGCTCGAAACGTGCGATGCGGGCGCCCTGCGCGACCTGCTGCGGGCGGCCGGGATCGATGCCCGGCCGTTCTGGAAGCCGATGCACCTGCAGGCCCCCTATCGCGCCGCCCCGCGCGGCGCGCTGCCGGTTACCGACTCGCTCTGGCAGCGGATCGTGACGCTGCCCTGTTCGACCGGGATCAGCGATGCCGAACTGGAGCGGGTCATCGCCGCGGTCGACGCCGCCCTGGAGGCGGCATGACGCCGAGACGCATCTGCATCGTGACCGGGACGCGGGCCGACTACGGCCTGCTCTACTGGCTGATCCACGACCTCGAAAAGGATCCGGCGGCCGAGGTGCAGCTCGTCGTTTGCGCCATGCACCTCTCGCCCGAGTTCGGCCTGACCGTGCGCGAGATCGAGAAGGACGCCTTCGAAATCGCGGCCAGGGTCGAGATGCTGCTGTCGAGCGACAGCCCCGTCGGCATCGCCAAGTCGATGGGGCTGGGGACCATCGGCTTTGCCGAGGCCTTCGAGCGCCTGCGTCCCGATCTCCTGGTCCTGCTCGGCGACCGTTTCGAGATCCTGGCCGCGGCGCAGGCGGCGATGGTGGCGCGCATCCCGATCGCCCATATCCACGGCGGCGAGGCGACCGAGGGCCTGATCGACGAGGCGATCCGCCACGCGGTCACCAAGATGGCACAGCTCCACTTCACCGCCGCCGAGCCTTATCGCCGCCGGGTGATCCAGCTCGGCGAGCGCCCCGAGCGCGTATTCACGGTGGGCGCGCCCGGCCTGGAGAACCTGCACCGCTTGCCGCTGCCCGGGCGCGACGAACTGGCGGAGCGGCTCGGCATCCCGCTGGCGCGGCCGCTGCTGCTGGCGACCTATCATCCGGTGACGCTGAGCGGCCGGGACCCGGCCGAACCGATGGCGGCGCTGCTCGCGGCGTTGGACGCCTTTCCCGAGGCGACCGTCGTGCTCACCAAGGCCAATGCCGACACGGCGGGGCGCGTCATCAACCGCATGATCGACGCGTTCGTGGCAGAGCGGCCCGGACGCGCCGCGGCCGCGACATCGCTCGGCCAGGCCGCCTATCTGGGCCTGCTGCTCGAGGCCGACTGCGTGGTCGGCAATTCCTCGAGCGGCATCCTGGAGGCCCCGGCGATCGGCACGCCGACGGTGAACCTCGGCGCGCGCCAGCGCGGCCGGCTGCGCGCGCCCTCGGTGATCGACTGTGCGGAGAAGGAAGACGACATCGTCGCCGCACTGCGGCGCGCCCTGTCGCCGGAGTTCCAGGCGCTGGCGGCACGGCGCGAATCACCCTTCGGCTCCGGCCGGGTGGCGCCGCGCATCAAGGAGGTGCTGCTGTCGATCCCGCTCGACGATCTCCTGATGAAGCGCTTCTACGACCTGGAGACGGGGGCGTGAGGATCGCCTTCATCGGCTGCGTTGCTTTCAGCCGCGCCGCGTTCGCGCACCTGCTGACACTGCCCGGGGTCGAGCTGGTCGGCGTGGTCACCAAGCAGATCTCGCCGGCCAATGCCGACTTCGCCGACCTGACGGAACCCGCAGGGTCGGCCGGCGTACCGGTCTGCCACGCCGAAGGGCGCACGCAGGAGGAGGTCGCCGCCTGGCTGCGCGCGCGACGGCCCGATGTCATCTACTGCTTCGGCTGGTCGCACCTGCTCGGCCGGGAGATCCTCGAGGCGGCACCGCTCGGCGTGATCGGCTTTCATCCCGCCGCGCTGCCGGAAAACCGCGGCCGGCACCCGCTGATCTGGGCGCTCGCGCTCGGCCTGGAGCGCACTGCGAGCAGCTTCTTCTACATGGATGAGGGCGCCGATACCGGCGACCTGCTCAGCCAGGAGCCGATCGACATCCTGCCGGAGGACGACGCGGCCAGCCTCTATCAAAAGGTCACCGGAACGGCGCTGCGGCAGATCACTGCCTTCACCGCCGATCTCGCGGCCGGCCGCGCGGCGCGGCGTCCGCAGCCGCCGGGTGCCGGCAACGTCTGGCGCAAGCGCGGGCGGCTCGACGGCCAGATCGACTGGCGCATGTCGGGCGAGACGATCCGGAACCTGGTGCGTGCGCTGACCCGGCCCTACGTCGGCGCGCATTGTCTCCACGAAGGCCGCGACGTAAAAGTCTGGCGGGTCGGTGTTGTCGACTTTCCGAAGCGGAACATCGAGCCCGGCAAGGTGCTGCAATGTCGCGGCGGCGGCGACCTGCTAATCAAGTGCGCCGACGGCGCGGTCGCCCTGTTGGAGCACGAGTTCGCGCCGCTGCCGGCAGAGGGGGAGTATC
>CAZDBC010000606.1:0-2316 GCA_964503295.1 uncultured Kiloniellaceae bacterium
TCATCAGCTCGAGCCCCATGTAAAGCGAGATCAGGTCGGCGGCCGAGATCAGCATCATCATGCCGAGCGTGGCGAAGAGCGCGAGCACGGGAAACTCGAAGCGGGCCATGTTCTCGCGCTGCATGTAGCCCCAGGACATGCTTAATGTGAGCGCCGCGCCGAGCAGGGCCAGGATCTTCATGAAATCGCCGAAGCCATCCGAGACGTACATGCCGCCGAAGGCGAAGCCGGTCGGCCGCGGCTGCAGCCAGACGAGGAGCAACGTCACAATCAGCGTCGCAATCGCGAGGACGAGCGCCGTGCGCGTTGCCCCGTCTCCGCGCAGCACGCCGAGCAGCAGCAGGGCCGTCGTGGCGCAGGCGAGAAAGAGTTCCGGAAGGATGGTCACCAGGTCAAGTGTGAGCATCGTGGCCAGTCGTCCCTCAGCGGCCGGTGAACAAAGAGGCGAGCGAGGGCTCCCCGGCGGACGCCAGGGCGAGATTGTAGCCTTCGATCAGGTTGCCGACAGAGACCGACATGATGTCGAGGAACGGCTGCGGATAGATCCCCATCCACAGCACCAGCACCACCAGCGGCGCGAATACGAGCCGCTCGCGCCAGCTGACGTCGGCGATGCGGCGCAGGTCCTCGCGCGTCAGGCGCCCGAAGATGACCCGCCGATAGAGATAGAGCATGTAGGCCGCGCCGAGCACCATCCCGCTGGCTGCGAGCAGGGCGACCCAGGTGTTGACCTGGAACGCGCCGACCAGGACCAGGAACTCGCCGACGAAACCGCTGGTTCCCGGCAGCCCGACGGACGCCAGCATGAACAGCATGAAGATCAGCGCATAGGCCGGCATGCGGTGGACCAGGCCGCCGTAGCGTGCGATCTCCCGCGTGTGCATGCGGTCGTAGACGACCCCGACGATCAGGAACAGCGCGCCCGAGACGACGCCGTGCGAGAGCATCTGAAAGATCGCGCCCTCGATCCCCTGCTGATCGATCGTGAAGATGCCGATGGTCACGAAGCCCATGTGCGCGACCGATGAGTAGGCGATCAGCTTCTTCATGTCGTCCTGGGCCAGGGCGACCAGCGAGGTATAGACGATCGCCACGACCGACAGGGTGAAGACCATCGGCGTAAAGAAGGCCGAAGCCTCCGGCATCATTGGCAGGGAAAAGCGCAGGAACCCGTAGGCGCCCATCTTCAGCAGCACCCCGGCCAGAATGACCGAGCCCGCCGTCGGCGCCTCGACGTGGGCGTCGGGCAGCCAGGTGTGCACCGGCCACATGGGAACCTTGACCGCGAAAGAGGCGAAGAAGGCGAGCCACAGCCAGGCCTGCATTCCGCTCGGGAAGTCGTGCTGCATGAGCGCCGGGATATCGGTCGTGCCGGCCTCGAAGTACATGGCGAGCATCGCCAGCAGCATCAGCACGGAGCCGGTCAGCGTATAAAGGAAGAACTTGAAGGCCGCATAGACCCGGCGCGCGCCGCCCCAAACGCCGATGATCAGGAACATCGGGATCAGGACACCCTCGAAGAAGACGTAGAAGACGACCAGGTCCAGCGCGCAGAACATGCCCACCATCAGCGTCTCGAGGACCAGGAAGGCGACCATGTACTCCCTGACCCGGGTCCGCACGGCATCCCAGGCCGACACGATGCAGATCGGCGTCAGCAGGGTCGACAGCAGGACGAAGAGCACGGAGATGCCGTCCACGCCCATGTGGTAGGCGATGCCGAACTGGGGAAACCAGTCGACGCGTTCGACGAACTGAAATTCGGCGGTGGTGCGGTCGAAGCCGGTCCACAGGAAGAGGGACAGCACGAAGGTCATGAGCGCCGTCCAGAGGGCGACATAGCGCGCGTTGCGCGCCACGACCTCCTCCTCGCCCCGGATCATCAGAATGAAACCGGCGCCGACCAGCGGCAGGAAGGTCACCAGGGACAACAGCGGCCAGGTGCTGGTCATCGCGCCCTCACCCCGCCGGCCGAAGGATGTACCAGGTGATCAGGATCACAACGCCGATCAGCATTACGAAGGCGTAGTGATAGAGGTAGCCGGTCTGCAGGCGGCTCGCCCGGCGCGAAAGATCCCGCGTCACGGCGGCGAGCCCGTCCGGGCCGAGACCGTCGATCACCGCGCCGTCGCCGCCCTTCCACAGGCCGCGGCCGAGCAGCATCGCCGGCCGCACGAAGAGACGGTCGTAGAGCTCGTCGAAGTACCACTTGTTGTAGACGTAGAGGTAGAGCGGACGCAGGGCGCCGGCCGTCCGCCCTGGCAGGTCGGGCCGCATCATGTAAAACAGATAGGCCCCGCCGATGCCGAGAAGCGC
>CAZDBC010000607.1:0-2303 GCA_964503295.1 uncultured Kiloniellaceae bacterium
GAGATCCTGCGTCTCGACATCTGGGTCATGCTGGCCGCGACCGCGGCGCTCTTGGTCTTCGCCCGCACCGGGCGGCGGCTCGACCGGGCCGAGAGCACCGCGTTCCTCGTCGCCTACGCCGCCTATATCGGCGTCCTCGCCGCGCGGGCCTGACGGCGCCGGCGGCGCCTCGATATCCTGCCAACCCTTTGATCCGAAAGCCACAATCGCCGATCTGGGTTCGTTCGGCATTTCCCGAAGCCCCTGCGTCGCCGCCCCTGTCCATGGCGCCGACGCTACCACGTCAAGGCCTAAATTCCTATACGTCGACGCCGCGGGCTCAGCTCTCGGCGGTGAGCGGGCGCTCCAAGAGGCCGTCGATGGCGTCGGCGAGGCCGAGACGGCCCTCCAGCACGGCGTCGACGGCGGTGGCGATGGGGAGATCGACGCCGCGGGCGCGGGCGAGCGTGACCAGGAGCGCGGCGGTGCGCTTGCCCTCGACCAGCCCGACCGCACGCTCGGCGCCGGCGGGGTCACGGCCGCGCCCGAGCGCCTCGCCGAAGCGGAAATTGCGCGAATGCGGCCCCTTGCAGGTCAAGACCAGATCGCCGAGGCCGGCGAGGCCCATCAGCGTGCGCGGCTCGGCGCCGAGGGCGGCGCCCAGGCGCGCCATCTCGGCGAGCCCGCGGGTGACCAGGGCCGCCTCGGCGTTGTCGCCGAGCCCCAGCCCGCGGGCGACGCCGGCGGCGACGGCGACGACGTTCTTGGCGGCCCCGCCGAGCTGCACGCCCACCGGGTCGGCGGTGACGTAGGGGCGAAAATGCGGAGTGTGCAGTGCCTGCGCCAGCGCCACCGCGAGCGCGCGGTCCGTCGGCCGGGCGGCGAGGTCGAGCGCCGTCGGCTTGTCCGCGCGCACCTCGTCGGCGAAGCTCGGCCCCGAGAGCGCCATCAGCGGCCGCCCCGGCAGCAGATCGGCGAGGCCGTCGAGCAGGAGGCCGGGCCCCTGGGCGTCGAGACCCTTGGCGCAGCAGACGACCGGCACGCCCGCCGGCAGCCGCGCGGCGAGCGCAGCACCCAAGTCGCGCACCGCCCCCGCCGGCACGACCAAGAGCACGGCGTCGCCGACGTCCGCGGCGGTCGCCGCGGCCAGCGCCGCCACCGGCAAGCCCTCGACCGTGCGGCCGCCGCTGCGGGCGAAGAGCCGCACCTCACGCCCGGCGCGGCGCGCCTGCACCGCCAGGGCCGTGCCCCAGGCGCCGGCGCCGACGACGCCGAGCCGGCGAATGGCGCTCACCGGTCGTAGGCCAGCCAGTCGCGCAACAGGGCCGTGACCGCCTGCGGCTGCTCCAGCGCGGAGAGATGGCCGCACTGCTCGACGACGGCGAGCCGCGCGCGCGGGATCGCCTCGGCCATGGCGGCGTGCTTGTCGAGCGGGGTCAGCGCGTCGTCGCGCCCGCACAGGACCAGGGTCGGGCAGGCGATGGCGGCGAGCTCGCCCGTACTGTCGGGCCGGTCCATGATCGCGCGCTGCTGGGCGGTGTAGCGCTCGGGGCCGACCTCGAGCGCCATCGCGCGGGTGGCCTCGCGCAGCGTCGGATCGGCGAAGGCGGTGGGGCCCAGCAGCACCGGCAGCCGGCTCTCGATGTGCTCGGCGAAGCGGCCGGCCGCGATCTCGGCGAGCGCGGCGCGGCGGCCCTCGACCGCGTCGGGCGGGTCGAGCTCGGCCTTGGTGTCCAACAGCGCCAGCTTGGAGACGCGCTCGCCGGCGCGGCGCAGGATCTCGAAGGCGATGTAGCCGCCCATCGACAGGCCCACGAGCGCGAAGCGCGGCGGGGCGGCGGCGAGGATGGAAGCGGCCATCGCGCCGACGCTCGGGGCCTCGGGCACGCCCACGAAGCGCGGCTCGCCCACCTCGCCCAGATGCGCCAGCTGATGCTCGTAGAGCCGGACGTCGTTGCCCAGCCCCGGGACGAACAGCACCGTCTCGCCCGCCGTCATGCCGTGATCTCCCTCGTGCCGGTTCGCGGCGATCGCCGCCCGCTCAGGTCTGTCGTTCCACGACCGCGCGCAAGAGCCCGGTCACCGTCGTCCGCACCCGCTCGTCGCGGACCGCCGCGCCGTAGCGCGCCAGCTCGCGCCCCGGTGGGTCGCAGCCGCCGTGGGCGAGGCACTCGCCCGGCGCGTCGAGATCGGCGTAGAAATAGCCGGGTACCACGTCGAGGCGGCGGGCGAGGGCGTAGAGCCGTGAGGCGCTGATGCGGTTGGCGCCGCGCTCGTATTTCTGGATCTGCTGGTAGGACACGCCGAGCCGGCCGGCGAGCTGA
>CAZDBC010000608.1:0-2289 GCA_964503295.1 uncultured Kiloniellaceae bacterium
CCCCGTTGGCGAGCGGCCCGTAGACGATGTAGCTGTGCCCGGTGACCCAGCCGACATCGGCGGTGCACCAGTAGATATCGCCGTCGTGATAGTCGAAGACGTACTGGTGGGTCATCGAGGTGAACACCATGTAGCCGGCCGTGGTGTGCAGGACGCCCTTGGGCTTCCCTGTCGAGCCGGAGGTGTAGAGGATGAACAGCGGGTCCTCCGCGTTCATCTCCTCGGCCGGGCAGTCGTCCGAGGCCGCGGCGCAGGCCTCGTGGTACCAGACGTCGCGGCCGTCCTGCCACTCGATGGCGCCGCCGGTGCGGCGCACGACGAAGACCGTGTGCACGCCCTGGCACTTGGCGAGCGCCTCGTCGGTGTTCTTCTTGAGCGCGATCTTGCGGCCCCCGCGCACGCCCTCGTCGGCGGTGATGACGCAGTTCGATTCGCAGTCCTGGATGCGGCCGGCAAGCGCATCGGGCGAGAAGCCGCCGAACACCACCGAGTGGATCGCGCCGATGCGCGCGCAGGCCAGCATGGCGTAGACCGCCTCCGGGATCATCGGCATGTAGATGGTCACCCGGTCGCCCTTCTTGACGCCGCGCGCCTTCAGCGCGTTGGCCAGGCGACAGACGTTTTCGTAGGCCTCGCCGTAGGAGACGTGCTTGTGCTCGCGCGGGTCGTCGCCCTCCCAGATGATGGCGACGTCGTCCTTCTTGG
Source organism: uncultured Kiloniellaceae bacterium (assembly GCA_964503295.1). Lineage (GTDB taxonomy): Bacteria > Pseudomonadota > Alphaproteobacteria > Kiloniellales > Kiloniellaceae > CAZDBC01. Next base: position 706 of record CAZDBC010000608.1, read on the forward strand.
TCGGCAGGTGCCGGTCGAGGCAGTTGTAGCAGGCGTTGGTGGTGCCGTCCTGGAACCAGCGGATGTGGACGTCGCCCGGGCCGTAGGAGACATCCTTAACCTGGGTGAAGGGCTTGAACCAGTGGATGCGCCGGCCGTGCTCGGCCCAGAACGCTTCGGGGTCGGTGATCGAGCGCTCGTACATCTTGAAGTAGGTGGCCTCGTCGCACCAGGCGCGCTCGGCCCATTCGGCGGGCACCTGAAACACCGCGTCGTCGCTCATGAACTTCTCCTCCCCAGGCTCGTTCTCGCTCTCCGGCCGGGCGCTCGGCCGCGGCCGCCGCACGCTTTGGCCGCGATTATTTCCGCTTTCCCAAAGAGAAACAAGGCGAGCACGGGCAAGCTTGGGGTCCGGCCCGGCAGCCTTCCTGTCGCGAGCGTGCTCGTTCAGGCCTCGGTTTCGCCCATGTGGCAGAGCAGGTGCCAGGCCTCGGGCTCGATCGGCATGACCGAAAGACGCGACTGGCGCACCAGCGGCAGGTCGGCCAGGCGCGGCTCGGCCTTGATCTCGGCGAGGGTCACCGGGCGCTCGAAGGGCCTGAGCGCCTTGAGGTCGACCATGCCGAAGCGCCCGCTCTCGTCGCTGGGATCCGGATAGTAGGTCTTGACCACCTCGCACAGGCCGACGATGCGCTTCTCGTTCACCGAGTGGTAGAACAGCACCTTGTCGCCCGGCTTCATGGCCTTCAGGTTGTTCGCCGCCTGGTGATTGCGCACGCCGTCCCATTCGGCGACGCCGGCGCGCACCTGATCGTACCACGACCAGGTGCCCGGTTCCGTTTTGACCAGCCAGTAGGCCATGTCTCGCCCTCTCGCCTCCCCGTCGTTTCCGGACTAAGTTGCGCGGCGCGGCCGTAGCGGCCGCCGGCGACAGTTAGCCGAAGCGCACCGCGGGGGGAAGAGGCCAATGGTGGAGGCCGCGCTGCGCGGCAAATGGCGGGCGCTGGCCCTGATCGCCCTGTGTCAGGTCGCCGCCATGGCGCTGTGGTTCTCGGCGACTGCCGTGGTGCCTTCGCTGAGCGCCCAGTACCAGTTGAGCGGCTTTCAGCAGTCACTCTTCACCAGTGCGGTGCAGGCCGGCTTCGTGGTTGGAAGCCTGGCAAGCGCCCTGCTCGGCCTCGCCGACCGGCTCGACCCCAGGCGCTACTTCATGGTCGCCGCCCTTGTGGCCAGCGCCGCCAACGCCGGCATCCTGCTGCTCGAGCCCGGCGACCCGGCGGTGCTGCTGGCGCGTTTCGTCACCGGCGCCTGCATGGCTGGCATCTATCCGGTCGGCATGAAGCTGGCGGCAAGCTGGGCGCGCGGCGACACGGGGCTCCTGGTCGGCATCCTGGTCGGCGCGCTCACCCTCGGCTCGGCCGCGCCGCACCTCTTCAACGCGCTGGGCGGAATCGACTGGCGCTTCACCCTGGCGGCCGCCTCGTTTTCCGCCCTGGCTGCCGGCCTGCTGATCAACTTCTGTGAGATCGGGCCGAACGACGTGCCGGCGCCGCGCTTTCGCCCCGCTTTCGTGCTCGAGGCCTGGCGCAACAAGGCGATCCGTCT
>CAZDBC010000609.1:0-2275 GCA_964503295.1 uncultured Kiloniellaceae bacterium
GAGCCCGACCACCATGGCGATCGCGGCGGCGCTCAGGATCGGCGGCGCTGCGGCCATCAGGACGATGGCAACGGTCAGGCTCTCCGGAATCGGCAGGGGCGCGAGCAGGACATAGACGAGCACCGGCGACACCACCAGGAGCCATGCGACGCCGGCGAGCATGAGCAGCGGCCGCCGGGCGTAGCGGGCCAGCCCCGGCCAGTCCATGCGCAGCAGGGTGGCGAAGAGAAGCAGGCCGACCGCCGGGGCGAGAAGCGGCCGGCAGAGCGCCGCCAGCCCGGGCCAGGCGAGGCCGAGAAAGACGCCCACGAACAGCACCGTCGTGGCATGGGCGCCGAGATAACCGAGCAGTCGGCCGGCCAGCGCGGTCATGCCGGCATCCCGCCGGGGCGCGAAGCGCTTGGCGGGTGGGACCCCGCCCCCTTATGGTCGCCTTTCGAACCCGAGCCGCAGGTCACGGCGCCTTCCCGGGCCAAAGGCCGGACCGGCGCGCGTCGCGCGACTGCAATGGAGTTAACCATGGCGATCGAGGCCCCGTTCGACCGGTTCTGTACCGTCGTGCGCCCGGAATGGATAGACTATAACGGTCACATGAACGTGGCTTATTACCTTCTGGCCTTCGATCAGGCCACCGATCCCTTTTTCGAGTTCTGCGGGCTCGGCGAGACCCACCGGCGCGACAGCGGGGGCTCGACTTTCGCGGTGGAGCATCACATTCATTACCTGCGCGAGCTGAAGGAGGGCGACCCCATCCGGATCACCAGCCAGGTTCTCGGCTTCGACGACAAGCGCCTGCGCTTCTTCAACGCGATGTATCACGCGGCCGAAGGCTATCTGGCCGCGACCCTGGAGGCCTTGTCGCTCTATATCGATCTGCAGACGCGACGGGTCACCGCCATGCCGCAAGCCGTGCGACAACGCCTGGATGCCGTTCTCGCGGCCCATGCCGCCCTGCCGGTCCCGGAGCAGGCCGGCGCCGCAATCCGCCGGCCCGGCCTCGCCGCGACTTCCGCCGCCTCGTGAGGCGGTACGCCGATTTTCCGTCACCACGTCCCTGGACAGCCATGATCCTTGCCGTACCGTCGCCGCGATCCGCAGCCGGCACCTGCCTGCCGGCCCTTACCAGTCGCACAATCTTCCAGGCCGCACCCGCCTTGGGGCGCCTGTCGCTTTTCCTGCTGACGGTGCTCTCCGTCGCCATGGTCGCAAGTGTGGCCGAGGCGGCCTGCTCGGACCCGCCCGGGCCCGGCGTCAACTGGCAACGATGTGCGTTCGACCGCCTGGATCTCAGCGGGGTCGACCTGACCGGCGCGCGCCTGCGCGACGCCACCTTCTTCCGGGCCAACCTCAGCGAGAGCCAGTTGAACGAGGTCAACGCCTTCCGGGCCAAGTTCGTCAGTGCCGAGATGGTCGGCGCGAGTCTCGACTCTGCGAACCTTGCCGAGGCCGATCTGACCAAGGCCAATTTGACCGACGCCTCGCTGGTCGATGCCAATCTCGGGCGCGCGCGCCTCTTTCGCGCCAACCTGCGCGGGGCCGATCTCTCCGGCGCCGAGCTGCGCGGCGCCGACCTGACCGAGGCCGAACTCTCGGGCGCCACCTGGGCCGACGGCAAGACGGTGTGTGCGGAGGGTTCGGTCGGACGGTGCAACTGGCGATGATGGCCGTGCGGGACGCACCGCAGCACCCCGCACGGGGAGATTCATGGCGGATGGCACGCTGACACGGACCGACCTGGTCGCCGCGCTGAAGCGCTTCGGCCGTAACGATCAGGTTGTCCTGATGGTGCTTGCGGTCCTGATCGGAGCCGCCTCGGGCGGTGCCGCCATCCTGTTCCGTGCCGCCATCGGCCTGTTTCAGCTCGGCGCCTTCGGCAGCGCCTCCGAGCGCCTGGTGAGCGCGATCGAGGGGCTGCCCTGGTGGCAGATCGTGCTCGCGCCGGCCCTCGGCGGCCTGCTGATCGGCCTGGCCGTCTATTACCTCTTGCCCGGGCATCGGCCCCACGCGGTGGCCGACGTCATCGAGGCCAATGCGCTCAACGGCGGGCGCATGTCGCTGACCACGGGGGTCAAGGCCGCTGTCCTGTCGGCTGCGGCGATCGGCTGCGGCGCCTCGGTCGGTCGCGAAGGCCCGGTCGTGCATCTCGGCGCCTCGCTCGGCGCCTGGGCCGCGAAGCGCCTGCACCTCGGCCGATCGCTGTCGCGCACGCTCCTCGGCTGCGGCGTGGCGGCGGCGATCGCGGCCTCCTTCAATGCGCCCATCGCGGGCACCTTCT
>CAZDBC010000610.1:0-2273 GCA_964503295.1 uncultured Kiloniellaceae bacterium
AGCAGCCACGCCCGGTTGCGGTAGCCGCCGCCGGCCGCCTGTTCGACCCCCCAGGGCATGGTCCCGGCGAGCAATGCGACGCCGTGCCGGGCCGGCAGCTCTCCGATGCGCTCGAGCGCCGCCGGCGCCTGCTCGGCCATCCAGGCGATCTCGCGGTCCGCGGGCAGTTCCGCGGGCGCGAAGGACAGCCACTGTTCGGCCATGTACTCGGGCATGACCAGCAGGTCCGCGCCGCCGGCCCTGGCTTCCAGCAGCTTCTCTTCGACCTTCGCGGCCCAGGCGTCGAGGCCGTTCAGAGGCCGCGCCAGGTTGGTCGCCCAGAGCGCAAGCGTCAGGTCGCCGGCCGTCTGCATTCGATCATCCTCCCGCCGAAAAGGTGAACAGGGCACGCGGGGAGACGGGCCCATAAGGCCCGCCCCCTCGCGGCCGCGGGAAGCGCTAGCTTTTCAGCCGCGTCCAGACCTTGTTGCGCAGGTCGCGCGCCTTGGGCGAGCAGTTCTCGCCGGGACGCAGGCGATCGGCATAGTCCTCGGGCATGTTGACCGCCGGATCGGTCTTCAGCGACTCCTCCAAAAACTCGCCCGAGCCCTTGATGGCGTTCATGTAGCCGGTGAAGTTGGAGGCCGCGGCCGCGTTCTCCGGCGCCATCATCCAGTTGATGAAGGTCTTGGCGTTCTCCAGGTTGGGCGCCCCCTTGGGCACCACGAAGTTGTCGGTCCAGAAGGACAGGCCCTCTTTCGGATAGACGTAGACCGCGCTCGGCAGGCTCTTCTTCGTGCGATGCGCCGCGCCGTTCCACTGGTGGTGGGCGATCACCTCGCCCGCCGACATGCGGTCGATGGTGCCGTCGGACTGGTACATGGCGATATGCGGCTTCTGCTTCTCGAGCACGTCGAGGATCTTCTGCGCCTCGGCCGGATCCTCGGTGCACTTGCTGACCCCCACGTAGTAGGCGCCGGCGTTGTAGACCTCGACCTCGTCGTTCAGCATCGCGATCTGGCCCGTCAGGGCGTCGCGCGGCTCGAACAGTTCGCCCCAGCTCTCCTCGAGCTCGCCGCCGGGCACGCGCGCGGAGTCGTAGGAGAAACCGGTCGTGCCCCACATGTAAGGTGCCGAATAGGCACGCTCCGGATCGAAGGGAACGCTGTCGTGGGGCTTGGCGACGTTCTTGAAGTTGGACAGCTCGTTGGCGTCGATCTTGACGGCCAGTCCCTCCTCGACCATGACGCGCACCATGTAGCCCGACGGCACGACCACGTCGTAGCCGGCCGCCCCGGCCTGCAGCTTGGCGAGCATGGTCTCGTTCGAATCATAGACGTCGAGCGTGACCTTGATGCCGGTGTCCTGCTCGAACTTTTCCAGCAGCGCCGGCGGAAAGTAGTTCGACCAGTTGTAGAGATAGAGCTCACCCTGGGCCTGGGCCGCTGGCGCGCCGAAGGCGCAGGCGATCAGCGCTGCGCCGAGAACTGCGGTACGTCGCATGTGAGAAGACCTCCTTGGTTCGCGGGCGGATGTCTGAAACTGCCGTTGCCCCGGGACCGCCCGTCCCCGGACCGGGCCTATTGGCGAAGGCGGCCGACGAGAAAGGAAAGGGACACGAACGCGATCGACACCACAAGCATGAGGGCCGAAACCGCATTGACCTCCGGCGTGATGCCGATCCGGATCATGCCGAAGATGTAAACGGGCAGCGTGGTGCCGCCGGCGCCTGCGACGAAGTAGGTTATCACGAAATCGTCGAGCGAGATGATGAAGGCCAGCATGGCGCCGGAGAGGATACCGGGCCACAGAAGAGGCAAGGTCACGCGGCGGAAGACGCGCCAATCGTCGGCGTAGAGGTCGGCGGCCGCTTCGGCAAGGCGCGGGTCGAGACCCTCCAGGCGTGCACGTATGGGCAGGTAGGCGAAGGGAATGCAGAACACCGTGTGCGCGATCATGACGGTGAGTAGCCCGAGCTTGAGGCCGATCAGCACGAAGAACAGCAGCGTGGCCACCGCGGTGACAATCTCCGGCACGACCAGGGGCAGCGCGATCAGCGCGGACACCGCATCCTGCCCGCGGAAGCGGCGCTTCGCCATGGCCAGCGCGGCAAGGGTGGCGATCACGGTCGCCACGAGCATCGCCGTCGTGGCGACGATCAGGGAGTTGGTCGCGGCGCGTATGATGTCGTCGTTGCCGAGAACGGTGCCGTACCACTGCGTGCTGAAGCCGGTCCAGATGGTCGCCAGCCGGTTCTCGTTGAACGACAGCACGATCAGCACGGCGATCGGCAG
>CAZDBC010000611.1:0-2271 GCA_964503295.1 uncultured Kiloniellaceae bacterium
GGAGTGGAAGGGGCTGACCGCGGCGTTCGCGGGCGCTGCGGAGGCGTCAGATCTGACCGCCTAGTCGACGGCCGGCTGGAAGACCAGGGCCAGCGTCCCGCCGAACGTGGCGCGAGAGCCCCACCTCATCGAGCGTAGCCTGCTCGCGCCTCGCGCGGTGACGCTCGGCCTGTGCCTTGCGCGTCTTTATCGCGGTCTCGTAGCTCTTCACTTCACGAAATGCCTCGTGAAGTTCGTGGCGGACCTCCTCTGCCGAGCGCTCGACCGCCGCGAGAGACTGCTCCATTGCCCTTCGCCGCATTGCGCAATTCGCCGCGAAGGCCGGCAAGGCCGCAGCACTCGCATGGTCCTTTGCGGCGGCCTCTTCTGCCGCCAACTCCCGGTCGAGAGCTTCGATATCTTTCCTGATATCGTCCGCGAGCTGCTCGACCTGTGCAAGCTTCCGGCGCTTTTCGTCGAGCTGCCAGCGATGCAGCCGAACCATCTGCTCCAGCGCAGCCATCAGCCGTCCTCTCCGTCTGCGTCGCTGCTGGTCGGCGGCCAGGGCTCACCGAGGATCTCGGCAAGCTGCGCATAGCCCTCCTCAAGACGGCAGCGTGTCTCCTTGTCCTGGGCCAGGAATGCTTCCAGCGCCGGATAGTAGGCAATCGCTTCGTCGATCGCCGCATCCGAACCGGCCTTGTAGGCTCCGATGCGGATCAGCTCGGCCATGTCTTCATAAGTAGAAAGCAGCCTTCTGGCCCGTCCGATCAGCCGGTTCTCAGCCGTGCTGTTGCAGTTCGGCAGGGTGCGCGAGATGCTGCGCAGGACGTTGATGGCCGGATAACGGTTGCGTTCCGCAATGCTGCGATCGAGGACGACATGCCCGTCCAGAATGCCGCGCACGGCGTCGGCAACAGGTTCGTTGTGATCGTCTCCTTCGACCAGGACCGTGAAGAGTCCGGTGATGGAGCCTTCTCCGATACCGGGGCCGGCACGTTCCAGCAGACGGGGAAGCTCGGCAAAGACTGAGGGCGTATAGCCTTTCGTCGTCGGCGGCTCGCCTGCCGACAGGCCGATCTCCCGCATCGCCATGGCGAAGCGGGTAACCGAATCCATCAGGCAGAGAACGCTCTTGCCTTGGTCGCGGAAGTACTCCGCCAATGCCATCGTCATGTGTGCGGCTTGGCGCCTCATGACGGGCGATTCGTCCGAGGTGGCCACAACAACGACCGAGCGGGCCAGGCCCTCGGGCCCCAGATCGTCCTCCAGCCACTCCTGAACCTCTCGGCCCCGTTCGCCGATCAAACCGATTACGTTGACGTCGGCGTCCGTATAGCGCGCGAGCATGGACAGCAGTATCGACTTGCCCACTCCCGACCCTGCGAAGATGCCCATTCGCTGGCCGCGGCAGCACGTGAGGAAACTGTTCATCGCCCGCACGCCCAGATCCATCTTGCCCCCGACCCGCTGGCGCCCGTGAGCCGGTGGCGGGCCACGCCGCAGCCGGTAGGCAACCGGACCGGAGACCAGGGCGCCCCGGCCGTCGATTGGTTCCCCAAAGGCATTGATTACCCGTCCGAGCCAGCCCGCGTGGGGCCGTATGGCGGGCTCTTCGAGCGTGACCTCGGCCTTGCACCCGAGTCCGACGCCCTCGACCGAGGCAAAGGGCAAGAGAAGCGCACGACCGTCGCGAAAGCCTACCGCCTCGCAGGGAACCCGCTCGCCGCGCCGGGCAATTACGTCGCAGCGTCCACCCACGGTGAGCACCTGCTCAAGGCCGGAGACCTCGAGCGCCATGCCGAGGATTCCCGCAACCCGGCCATAATGCCGGCAGACGTTGAGCTGGTCGATCTCGGCAATGAGCTGCGCGGCGTCGAGCGGCACGGGAAACCTGCTAGAGTGAAATGTCGGCGAACCGGAATTGGACCGCTTGGCGAGGCGCGACTGGCCGCTCCCTGGCGGCTGGCGCGCGTCTGGCAGCAGTCTGCCGTTCGGCGCTTAAGTTTGGGTAAAATGGATCGGACCGGATCAAGAACAGCGGCCTTGCTTCCCCAATAGATTCCGTTAGCGACGGTCGCCCAAGCGACCCCTCGCTGTGGCTTGCCAAGGCCCGCCGCGATCAAGGCGGGTAAACATCAATATTATCAATATCTCGCTTTGGCCAAGGCATTGACGACAGAAGGGCGCGAGAGGCCAAGTCCGCGGCCTGCCGCCGACGGAAGCAAAAGTTTGTGCAATCTCTGGTAAGTGTTTATTAACGGAATCGAGGCAGAATGGTTAACAGGCATA
>CAZDBC010000612.1:0-2266 GCA_964503295.1 uncultured Kiloniellaceae bacterium
CAGTTCCTCAAAGTGGTCGGGAAAATCAAAAAGCTTGCCGAGGAACGAAACGACACGGTTCATGCGCTATGGACGACCACCGACGATCGTAGCCCGTTGCGCATTCGACCTGAACTGACTGGAGCGAAGGGGTCGAGGAAAGTGGATTGGTCCAAGACCAAAACCGTCCCGCTCATTACGTTGCAGAGAGTTCGGCGACAGTTAGAGGATGCATACAGTCAACTCCAGTGCCAACGAAAGAGCTGGAACTGATATTTGGTGAAGGCCCGACCCGCCCCGGAGAGCCCCACCGCGGAACTCCTACACCACTTCCTGGGACACGACCCGTTCCTATGCCTTTCGATATGAAGGTCAGGGCTTTGACTTCCAATGACAGATGGGTGCGCCGTCGGTAGCCTGGCCTGATGTCGAGCGAGCCCTGGACGGATGAGGAAAACGATCTGATCGTTGCGGATTATTTCGCAATGCTCGCGGACGACATCGCGGGGCGCCCTTACAACAAGGCGGCGCATCGGCGGGCGCTCCTGCCGCGGCTGAATGACCGCCCGGAGGGATCGGTCGAGTTCAAGCACCGGAACATCAGCGCGGTCCTGAAAGGGCTCGGCGAGGACTGGATCCCCGGCTACAAGCCTGCGTTCAATTTCCAGATGTCGCTCGTCGACGCGGTGGCACGGTGGCTGGCGCTGAATCCCGCGTGGCTCTACCGGTTGCCGGGTTCGCGTCCGGCGACCGGTCTTCAGGAGGCCGCACCGATCTGGATTGGCCCGCCGCCCACACTGTCGAACCAGCCACCGCCACAGGAGCTGGAGCAGATGCTGCACATCGCCCGCAAGTTCGACGTTGCTGGCCGAGACGAGCGGAACCGCGCGCTCGGCCGTGCCGGCGAGGAGCGCGTGCTGGCGCACGAGCGGGCATCGCTGCGATCGGCGGGGCGTGACGACCTGGCGCGCAAGGTGCACTGGGTGTCCGAAGAGGACGGCGATGGTGCGGGCTACGACATCGCGAGTTTCGCGCCGGATGGTCAGTCGCGCCTGATCGAGGTGAAGACGACGAACGGGTGGGAACGGACGCCCTTTCACATCACCCGAAACGAACTTGCAGTGGCCGACGAGCGCCGGTCGGAATGGTGCCTGTTCCGGCTCTGGAACTTCGCGCGCGAGCCGAGGGCCTTCGAATTGTATCCGCCGCTGGATGCCCACGTCACGCTCACGGCCACGGCCTTCGTGGCTGACTTTCATTGACGCACCGGCGCTGGCGCGATCAATCAGACATCTTTGTCCATCTGCTCTGCCCACGGCCGGCCCGCCGCGCCCCGCCGATATGGATTTGTCCCTCGTTCGCCGATAGTCCGGCGGGAAAGGAGGGGCGCCTTGGCTCGCCGCCTCACCACCATTCTCGCGGCCGACGTGGTCGGCTACAGCCGCATAACTGGGGAGGACGAGGCCGGCACGCTGTCCGCCCTCAAGAGGCTGCGACGGGAGCTGCTCGAACCCAAGGAACGGCAGTACCACGGCCGCACCTCCCGCCTCGGCGAGACCCTGGCCAACACCTCAACGCAACAGCTTCGGCAGCCAGAGACTGATCGCCGGGAAGGCGGCCAGAGCTACGGTCACGGCAATCAGTACCCCTATATAGGGAAGGACGGCCTTGGAGATCTGCTCCAGGGAAACCTTTGCTATGCCCATGGCGACGAAGAGATTGGCGCCGAGCGGAGGCGAGAGGAATCCGATCTCCGAGGTGATGACGAACAGGATGCCGAAGTGAATCGGATCGACGCCGAGGGCCGTTACGACCGGCAGCAGGATCGGCGTCAGCAGGATGATGGTGGCAAGGGTCTCCATGAAGGTGCCGATGACGATCAGGCCGGCGCAGATCAACAGCAGGATCACGAGCGGACTGTCCGATAGCTGCAAGACGTATGCGCTGAGCTGCTGCGGGATCTGATACTGCGTCAAGAGGCGCCCGAAGCCCGCGGCCAGGCCGACGATGATCGTGACCGTGCCGCCCACGATCACGGCCTGAAGCATGGCCTGGTAGACCCGCGCCAGGGTCAGCTCGCGATAGATGAAAGCACCCACGAAGAGACCGTAGGCCGCCGCGACGACGGCGGCCTCGGTCGGCGTGAAGATGCCGCCGTAGATGCCCCCGAGCACGATGACCGGGGTAAGCAGGGCCCAGCGCGCCTGCCAGGCGGCGCGCCCGATCTCGCGCAGATCCAGCCGGCCTTCCCGCTTGCCGTAGCCCCTCATCCGGCAGAGCCACCAAC
>CAZDBC010000613.1:0-2257 GCA_964503295.1 uncultured Kiloniellaceae bacterium
GGTCGATGGCGGCGAGCACGATCAGGAGCGGCAGGATCGGCAGCGCGATGATGCTGTCGGTCAGGCGCATGAGCGCGGCGTCGAGCCAGCCGCCGTAGTAGCCGGCCAGCAGCCCGACCAGCGTGCCGATCAGCGCCGCGGCCAGCGCCGCGATCAGCCCCACGAACAGCGACACCCGCCCGCCATAGAGCAGGCGCAGGAACAGATCGCGGCCGAGCTCGTCGGTGCCCAGCGGATGCTCCCAGGACGGCCCGGCCAGCCGCCCCGCCAGGTCGACGCGCCATTGCGGCGTGCCCATCGCCGCCTCGATCGCCGGGGCGAGCAGGGCGAGCAGACACAGGACGATCAGGACGACGCCGCTGGCGACGGCGAGGCGGTGGCGCCACAGGCGGCGCAGAACGGGGCGCCAGAGCGAGGGGGAGCGTGTCAGCATTTCCGCCTCCCCGCGCCGGCTTCCCCCTCCCCTCGAGGGAGGGGGTAGGGGGAGGGGGTGAATGAATATGTCGCGCCATGGGCGCGCACTTGTCTTTTGAACCCCCCTCCCCATCCCTCCCCCTCAAGGGGGGAGGGGGGAAACGTCGCGCCCATCCGCGGCGCCCTCATCGGTAGCTGATCCTCGGGTCGAGGACGCCGTAGGCGATGTCGGCGAGGAGGTTGCCGGCGAGGACGACCACGGTGGCGAACAGCAGGCCGACCAGTGCGAGGTTGTAGTCGTTGCCCATGATCGCGTCGTAGATCATCTTGCCCATGCCCGGGTAGGCGAACATGGTCTCGGTGATCAGCGCGCCCGAGAACAGCGTGCCGAAGTCGAGCGCCACCACCGTGACCAGCGGGTTGAGCGCGTTGCGGAAAGCGTGGTGCCAGACCACGCGGTCCTCGCGCAGCCCCTTGGCGCGGGCGGTGCGGATGTAGTCCTGGCGCAGCGTCTCCATCATGTCGGCGCGGACGTAGCGGGTGAAGCCGGCGATGCCGAGCACCGAGAGCGTGGCGACGGGCAGGATCAGGTGGCGCACGCGGTCCCACAGGCTGGGCTCGGCGGCGACCGGCAGGCCGCCCGCCGGCAGCCATTCGAGCGTCACCGAGAACAGCATGATCAGCAGCAGCGCCAGCCAGAAGGGCGGCACCGAGATGCCGGCGAAGGCGAACAAATTGACGCCGTAGTCGGTGGCCGAATAGGGCCGCCGCGCCGCCGCCACGCCGATCGGGATGGCGACGGCGAGCGCGACCGCGAAGCTGAGCCCCATCAGCCAGATCGTATTGGCGAGGTGCGGCCCGAGCACCGCGAGCACCGGTTGGGCATGGACGCGCGAGTAGCCGAGGTCGCCGGTCATCGCCTGGGTCAGCCAGGCCCAGTAGCGGTCGACGACGGGCTGGTCGAGCCGGTAGAGCTCGCGCAGCCGGGCGATGTCCTCCGAGGTCAGGTCGGGGCGCGAGGTGATCAGGAGGTCGATCGGGTCGCCGGGCATCAGCCCGATCAGCACGTAGACCACGAACGACATGACCAGGAGCACGGCCAGGCTTTCGATCACGCGCTGGGCGATGTAGCCGTGCATCCGGTCCGTCCCGCTCAGCTCTCGGGCGCCGCGCGCCAGTGCTCGACCCACAGGGTCGAAGGGAACTGGTGGCCGGTGGGCTCGAGCCCCTCGAGCCATTTGGGCATGATGTAGGCGTTGGCCCGGAAGTAGAGCGGGATCACCGGCAGCTCGGTGGCGTAGAGCGTCTGCAGCTCCTTCCACAGCGCGAAGCGGCGGTCGCGATCGAGCTCGCGCTCGATGGCGTCGATCAGCCGGTCGGCGCGCGGGTCGGCGAAGCCGGTGTAGTTCTGACCCCGCCAGCCGTTTTCGGCGCTCGGGATCATCTCCGAATGCAGCGTCGTGCGCGGCACGCTCTCGGGCGCCGAGATCCAGGCGAACATGGCCATGGCGGGGAAGCGGCGCTTGGAGACGGTCTGGCCGAAGAACACCCGCGCGGGCTCGTTGCGGATGGCGACGTCGACGCCGATCTCGCGCCACTGGCTCTGCAGCACCTGCTCGACCATCTCGCGCGAGCGGTTGCCGGCGGTGGTCATGATGGAAAGCCGGAGCCGCTCGCCCTCGGCGTCGTGGCGGAAGCCGTCCTCCCAGCGGTTCCAGCCGGCTTCGTCGAGCAGCCGGCCGGCGGCGGCGGGGTCGTGCCCGTATTTCGGGATGTCGTCGGTGGCGATCCAGTCGAGCGGCGAGACCATCGAATGCGCCACCGGCTGGCGCCCGGCGAACAG
>CAZDBC010000614.1:0-2256 GCA_964503295.1 uncultured Kiloniellaceae bacterium
AACTCGAACGGCCGGAAAGTGAGCGACTGCTGGAAGGCCGTCTCGCCGGTCAGCTCGCGCAGGCCGATCATCATGCCGAGCGACGAATTGAGCAGCGCCCACATCAACTGGTTGGTCGAGGGGTGGAAGATCACCCGGAACAGCTGGGGCAGCACCACGTAGAGATAGGACTTGGCCGGCGTCATGCCGAGCGAAACCGCCGCCCGCCGCTGGTTCGGGCTGATCGCGCGCAGGCCGCCGCGGACGATCTCCGCCATGTATCCCGCGTTGTTGAAGGTCAGCGCCAGCAGCACCGAGACATAGGCCGAGAGATGGATGCCGAAGGCGCCGAGCCCGAAGTAGAAGACGTAGATCTGAAACAGGCAGGGCGTGTTGCGCGCGAGCTCAATCCAGGAAGAGGCGAGGGCGCGCAGGCCACGCGGCGCCTCGATCTTGGCGAGCGCGAGCGGGATCGCGAGCAGGGTGCCCGCGATCATCGACAGCACGGTGATCTCGACCGTGGTCAGTGCGGCCCAGAGCAGCGACTCCCGCGCCTTCCAGACGGCATCGAAATGGAGCGTGTAGTTCATCGCGCGCGCGACCGGGGCCAGCCTGCGGGAAGGAGCTGCCGGCGGCCCCCGGTGTGAGCCCCGGGGCCGCCGGCGGGCGAGGCTGCCGACGTCAGTAGTGGACGTTGTCGAGCGCGAGGGTGGGGACGTTATCGTTCACCCACTTCCTGTAGAGCTCGGCATAGCGGCCGCTCTCCACCTGGCGCCAGATGAAGAGGTTCACCCAGTTCAGGAAGGCGGTCTCGTTGCGGTTGACGATGATGCCGGTCCAGTCGGTGAAGCCGGGCACGTTGCAGCAGATCTCCAGGCCCTCGCCCTGGGGCGAGGCGACCAGGGTGGCCGCGTAGGCCGAGGTGGTGAAGACGGCATCCGCCTTGCCCTGGCGCAGGGCCAGGGTCTGCTCGGAATCGGAGCCGTAGCTCTCGTAGTCGCAGCCCTCGGCCCAGGTTTCGCAGTGCTCGAGGTATTCCAGCTCGGGCGTGGTGCCGCGCACTGTCGCCACCGGGTGCCCGGGCAGATCGTCGAAGCTTTCGATGTCGCTGTCGTCGCGCACCAGGACGACGTGCTTGTAGACCATGTAGGGAATCGAGAAGGCGACGGTCTTGGCCCGCTCGAGCGTTGCCGTGGTGCTGGCGATGCCGACATCGACCCGGTTGGCGACCAGGGCCGGGATGCGCTGCGGCGAGGGGGTCTCGACGATCTCCGCCTCGACCCCGAGTGCGGCGGCCATGTCCTGGCAGTACTCGACGTCGTAGCCGGCCGGCTCGTTCCTTTGGTCGCGGAAGCCGGCGGGCGGGAAATCGAGCATGACCCCGCAGCGGAGCTTTCCGCTCGACAGAATGTCGTCCAGCTTGTCGGCCTTCGCCTGGCCGGCGGACAGCGCCAGCGCGCCGGCGCACAGCGTGGCCGCAACTACTCCAGAGAACTTCATGCTTGCCTCCCTAGCCTCTTGGCCTCCCTCGGAGGCCGGTGGTCCCTGTCGGGCGTCGTGCGCTCGAGCGGCCTTTTGGCCTTTGCGCCCTCTATCCCTTCGAGTAAACGCTGGCGATGTTATCGGATATTGGATACATCATACAAATCCATTTTGTGCGCGAGGTCACGAGACGGGAGGAACCGATGGAACTCAAAGGCGTGCACACGCCGATCGTCACACCCTTCGACACGTCGGGCGCGATCGACTACCGGGCCCTGGAGCGGGTCATCGAATCCCAGCTCGCGGGCGGCGTGGCCGGCATCATTCCGGCCGGCTCGACCGGGGAGTTCTACGCACTGTCTGAGGACGAGCGCCGCGAGCTCTTCCGCTTCGTCGCCGACAAGGCGAAGGGGCGTTGCCTCCTCACCGCCGGGGCCAACGCTGCCACCACCGCGCAGGTCATCGCCTTCGCCGAGGCCGCGGCGGAGCTGGGCTACGACGCCATCATGCTGGCGCCTCCCTTCTATTCGCTGCCGACCCAGGGCGAGCTGTTGCGCCACTACCGCATGGTGCTGGAGGCCGTCGACATCCCGGTCGTGCTCTACAACTTCCCGGCCCGGGCCGGGGTCGAGATCGGCTACGAAGTGCTGGACGGCCTGGCCGACGAGAAGAACATCGTCGCGATCAAGGAAAGCAGCGGCGACATCAACCGCCTGTTCGGCGTGCGCGCCCGCTATGCCGGGCGCATCCAGCTGCTGTGCGGCGGGGACGATCAGGCCTTCGACTACGCGGCCT
>CAZDBC010000615.1:0-2251 GCA_964503295.1 uncultured Kiloniellaceae bacterium
AGCGTCATTGAACACCCGCCGATCGCGACCCAGACGGCCGGCAAGGTCGATGACCACGCGAAATGGATTGTCCCCTGCGACCCGGCGCACGGTCAGCCGTGGATCGTCGCTCGCCACCGTGCGCCAGCCGACCACGACCGCGTCGCAGAGCGCGCGCAGGCGGTGGAGATGCACGATGTTGTCGGGGCCGTTGATGTAATGCGAGGCACCGCTCTCGGTGGCGATCCGCCCGTCCAGACTCTGTCCGAGATGCCCGATAACAAGCGGCGCCTCGGGCGAGGCCAGTGCCAGAGGCAGGTAGAGCTCGAACAGCCGCTCGGCCTCCGCCGTCGTCGGGGCAAGGGGCTCCAACTGCCCGTCCCGGCCGAAGCGGATCAGATCCGGTTCCCCGGGTGTGCGCGCGAAGCTCGTTCCGGCGAGGCCCTGGCCGCTGTGGGCCCGGCGTTTGACCGTGCGCAGGAGATCCCAGGCGACGTCGCGGTCGATCGTATGGGGCGGCGCGTTCAAGAACGCTCCACGTCCAGGGGGCCGGGACGCAGACGATCGAGCGGACAGCGGCTCATGTCCATCAGCAGATCGGCGAGGCCGCGCGCCACATGCTCGAGCACGGCACGTCCGCGCGCCGCGTCGCCCAAGCGCGCATCGCCGGTGACCCCGGCCGGATTGAGGTCCTGCGCAGCCCAGGCAAAACCGACCGGCGCCTCCGCGCCAAGTTGGCGATAATCCGCCGCCATGGCGCGGCCGGCCGAGGAATGATCGGCGAGCCGGTCCCGGCGCACCAGGTCCGGTGCCAAGTAGAGCATCAGCGAGGTCTCGAGCGCGCCGCCATGCAGGCCGTGCGCCACCTCCTCGGGCTCGAACAGGCCGGGGGGCAGGCCGAAGGCGAAACTGCTGGCGCGCGCGACCAGCATGCCGCAACGCTGACGCAGACGCTGGGCGACCAGGTCGACCAGCGCCGTCTGACCGCCGTGGGAATTGAAGATTACCAGCTTGCGCAGGCCCGCCGCCGCGGCCGAGCCTGCGATCTCGCACCACAGGGCGAGGATGGTTTCCGCGGTGAGCGACAGCGTGCCCGGGAAGCCTCCGTGCTCGGGACTGTGGCCGACCGGGCAGCCAGGCAGCAGCAGCACCGGCAAGTCAGCCGGCAGCAGCTCGAGGCTGCGCTCGACGACGCCGGCGTTGATGACGGCATCGGTCGACAGCGGCAGGTGCGGCCCGTGCTGCTCGATCGCGGCCGCCGGCAGAAGGCCGACCACCGGCTCCCAATCCACGATCGCGGCGATCTCCGGCCAGGTCAGATCCTGCCAGCGTCTGGCGTTCGGCCCGCTCACGACGCACCGCCGTTCGCCGTCGCCCGCTGGCGCCTTGTTCGCGCCGCGGTCCCGCGCCGACCCAATTTGGTCAAGACTGTGCCCGGAAGTTGCCCCTCGCCACCGCCGCGCGCCGCTGAGACCATCCCGCCCGGGGCCGTATCGCCCTTGGACCGCACTTCCGGAACGCGATTCCAAAAGATGCAAGCATTAACGGGCGCCTTTTGCGCGGTTGGTGCCGTCATGCTGTGCGAATTGCCATAGTTGGGTCTCTTTTATTCGGCTTATTGTGCCTTCGAGGCACCCTTACGGTAGAATTCGATGACACTACTTGCACGAGACGGCATGGATTCCAGCACACCAATATACCATGTCCGGCTGCGGCAGCTTCTCGACTACTGGCAGGGCCTGCCGCGGCACAGCCGCTTGCCGTCCCGTACGGCGATCGACCCAGTGGAGATCCCGTCCCTCCTCGCCAACATCATGCTGGTCGATGTCGAGGGTTCGCCGAGGCGCTTTCGCTGCCGGCTCGTGGGCTCCGCCATCGTCGACTTCGTGGGACACAACTGCAAGGGATGCCTGGTCGAGGACATGGGCCTGAACGACGGCGAGGACCGGGACGCCCGACTGCGCGACTTCCATGCAGTGGTCGAAAAGCGCGAACCGGTTTGCGCCCGCCGTTCGGTGACCGATCTCGAAGGCCGCAAGTTCCTGTACGAGCGCATGCTTCTGCCGCTGGCGAGCGACGGCGAGACGGTCGACTGCCTGCTCGGCGGCATGTACTTCGACGAGCAGCCGATCAAGGTGCCGCGCCTGCGCGGACTGGCCTGAGCGCCGGGTAAGCGGCCTAACCGACCGCTCTTTCCTTGACACTTTGGCGTCCTGCAGCCGCCGGCGCGAGCCAGCCCTGCAACTGCTCCAGCGCCACGGCCTCGATCACG
>CAZDBC010000616.1:0-2247 GCA_964503295.1 uncultured Kiloniellaceae bacterium
CGTAGAGCTTGCGGAAGCCGGCATAGGCGTCGGCCTGCAGGATGCCGATGAAGTTTCTGAGATGCGTCTGCGGGTGTTCGCCTTTGCGGTCGGGCGAGAACCAGTAGGCGGCGGCAGGAGGATCGCTGCCGCCCCAGGGGCGATCGTCGCGCACGTAGACCCAGACGCGGCCTTCCTTCACGCCACGCTCCTTGCCGGCGAGCTTCATCTTCGGGTCGAGAACGCGGATCGGCGTGTCGTCGGCGTGCAGGCGGTCGGCCGCCATCACTTCGGCGCGAATCAGGTTGGCGACCGGGCGGATGGCGCCGGCGGCCTGGCCGCACCAGTCGATGAGTGTCGAACGGGGAATGTCGGCGCCCATGAATGGCCAGGAGGCCATTCATCCGATCTGTGTGCCGAGCATGTTCGACAGCTTGGAGGTGAGAGTCCTCTACCCAGCCTGATGGCGGTGAAGGGTTAGCGAAGCACAAGGGCGTCGTCGCGAGGCGGGGTCTGAAGGCAGTGTGGAGCAAACCCGCAACCCGATGGACAAGAACCGGATACGAGGCTGTGCAGGGCGGACGAGCGGGCGGATGACCGCGAAGTCCAGGGCCATCAAGGTCCTGTGCAGTAGATTCGGCGGGTGTGCGGGGAAGGCGGTCGGACTTACCTCGGGAGGTCTGCGTCGTGCCTCGACCCCGGGGCTGAGCTCGTCGAGAGGCGGGCGATCGCGGCGCAGAAGTCAGCAGAGGGCATAGTAGGCAGGCAGGTAGCCGGCCGAAGGCCTGAACGTTGGAAGAGGCGAGTAGGACGAGGGATCTCGCAGTGGCCAGGCGGCAGAAGAACCAGCTGGAGCTGGCCTTCGGGGAAGGGGTGACGGGTGAAGCCCGAAGCGCTGCCCCCGAAGGGACCGAAGCCGATGCGGCGATCCCCCGGCCCGAAAGCCCGGCGGTCCTGGGACCGTTCATGGAGGCGATTGTCGAGCGCGACAATCTGCGTAAGGCACTGGCGCAAGTCAGGCGCAACAAGGGCGCGCCGGGCGTGGACGGGATGACCGTCGACGATTTGCCGCTCTACCTCAAGGACCACTGGCCCTCCATCAGGAACCAGCTGCTCGACGGCACCTATAAGCCGCAGCCGGTGCTGCGGGTCGAAATCCCGAAAGCTGGCGGGGGTGTTCGCGCTCTCGGCATCCCGACGGTGCTCGACCGCTTCATCCAGCAGGCGGTGCTGCAGGTGCTTCAGGCGGCTTGGGACCCGACCTTCTCCGAGGCGAGTTATGGCTTTCGGCCGTGCCGATCCGCGCATCAGGCGGTGGCCCAAGCGCAAGCGCATATCGCCGAAGGGTGTGGATGGGTTGTCGATCTCGATCTGGAGAAATTCTTCGATCGGGTGAACCACGACATCCTGATGGCGCTGGTGGCCAAGCGGGTCACCGACCGGCGTATCCTCCGGCTTGTCCGTAGTTTCCTCACTGCGGGCGTTCTGGTCGACGGCCTGGTCGGACCGACGGACGAGGGGACCCCGCAAGGCGGCCCGCTCTCGCCCTTGCTGTCGAACCTGATGCTGGATGTGCTGGACAAGGAGCTGACCCGACGCGGTCATCGCTTCGTTCGCTACGCCGACGACTGCAACATCTACGTGCGCAGCCGCCGGGCGGGGGAGCGGGTCATGACGAGCGTCACCGGCTTCGTCGTCAGGCACCTCAAGCTCCAGGTGAACATGGCCAAGAGCGCAGTGGACCGACCGTCGCGGCGCAAGTTCCTGGGCTTCAGCTTCACGGCCGGCAAGGCGCCGCCACGACGGCGCATCGCGCCGCAGGCGCTGGCCCGGTTCAAGACGCGGGTCCGGGCGTTGACGCGGCGGACCAAAGGGGCCTCGCTCGAGCAGACGATCGAAGGGTTGCGCATCTACCTCACGGGGTGGCTGGGCTATTTCGCCTTCTGTCAGACGCCGTCGGTGTTGCGTGAACTGCACCAGTGGCTCCGACGAAGGCTGCGCGCCTTCGCCTGGAAGCAATGGCGCAACGGGTGGAACCGGTTCCGGCAACTGTCCAGACGGGGCGTGCCACGCCGGCTCGCGGCCCAAACCGCGGGCAGCGTCCACGGCCCCTGGCGGGTCGCGGCCAGCCCGGCCCTCAACATTGCGCTCTCGAACGCAGACCTAGCCTCGCTCGGCCTGCCGTCCATGACGCCCAGAGCCGCATAATCCAACGAACCGCCGTGGTACGGACCCGTATGCCCGGTGGTGTGGGAGGGGGGAGCCGCA
>CAZDBC010000617.1:0-2238 GCA_964503295.1 uncultured Kiloniellaceae bacterium
AGATCGGCCTCCATGGTCGGCATCCAGTTGCCGAGAAAGACGTCGACGTCGCCGTTCTTCAGGCTGGCGTAGGTGACCGGCACCGAAAGCACCTGCGCCTCGGGCTCGTAGCCCAGCGCCTCCAAAACCACGGAGCTGGCCGCTGTGGTCGCGGTGATGTCGGTCCAGCCGACGTCGGCGAAGACCACCTCCCGGCAGCTCTCCGGATCGGCGGCGCGCGCGCCCGTAATGCCGAGCGCCAGAAGCGCAGCCGCCGCCGCGGTCGTCACCAGCTTGTTGCGAAGCATGTCGTCCTCCTCTGTTCGTTGTTCGTCGATTCGGCTTGGGATCGGGCCCGCCTGCGTCATGCGCCCGAGCGGTCTGTCCAGGGCATGGCCGCTGCCGACCGCTTTGTCACCTCCGCGCGCCAAGGCACGGAAAACGATTGCGACGCTATGCGATTTTGATTGAACGTTCAAATAAAATAATCTAGCAAGTCGGGACAAGCCGGGAGAAACGGGCGATGCCGAAGGTCGGAATGGAAGAGCTGCGCCGCCGGCAGTTGATCGCGGCGACCATCGTGGCGATCCACGAGGACGGCTATCAGCACGCGACCCTGGCGCGAATCAGCCGGCGCGCCGGGCTCTCGCCGGGCATCGTCGCCCACTACTTCACCGACAAGGCCGGCCTGATGGAAGCGACCATGCGCCACCTGGTCGAGGAGTTGCGCCAAGACATCGTCGCCCGCCTGCGCGCCGCGGCGACGCCCGAGGCGCGCCTCTGCGCCCTCATCGACGCGAACTTCTCGAACGAGCAGTGCGCCCCCGGCGTCGCCACCGCCTGGCTGGCCTTCTGGGGTCAGGTGCGCCAGTCGCCGCGCCTCGCCCGTCTGCAGCGCATCTATCAGAAGCGCCTGACCAGCAACATCGGCCATGCGGCGCGCCGGCTCCTGCCGGAGGCCGAGGCCCGCACACTGACCACCGGCTTGGCGTCCCTGATCGACGGCCTGTGGCTCAACTCGATGGTCACGGTCGGCAGCATCGCACCGGACGAGGCCCGGCGGATCGCACGCGACTACATCGCCGCCAAGCTCGCACGCGGCAGTCTCCACGAGACCGAGGTCGAAGGCACCGGCCCGCGCCATGCCGTCCGCTGAGCCGCACAAGGAGCCCGACATGACTCTTCCAGCAAGCGCCGTGACGCACCGCCTTCCCGACCAGCGGCTGTTCATCGGCGGCCATTTCGTCGAGGCGGCCGGCGGCGAGCGCTTCGAAAGCCTTAACCCGGCGACCGGCGAAGTCCTGTGCCGGGTCGATCAGGCCGGCCCCGGGGACATCGACCGGGCGGTCGAGGCCGCGCGCGAAGGTTTCGCCCGCTGGTCGGCCATGACCGGCGCCCAGCGCGGGCGCATCCTGATGGAGGCGGCCCGACTCCTGCGCGCGCGCAACGACGAGCTGGCCGAACTGGAGGTGCTCGATACGGGCAAGCCGATCGCCGAGGCGCGGACCGTCGACGTCGCCTCCGGCGCCGACTGCCTGGAGTACTACGCCGGCATCGCCGCCGCGCTGCACGGCGACCACATCGACCTCGGCCACGCCTTCGCCTACACGCGGCGCGAACCGCTCGGCATCTGCGCCGGAATCGGCGCCTGGAACTATCCCTTGCAGATCGCCTGCTGGAAGTCGGCGCCGGCGCTCGCCTGCGGCAATGCCATGATCTTCAAGCCGGCCGAGCTGACGCCGCTGAGCGCCGTCAAGCTCGCCGAAATCTATCGCGAGGCCGGCCTGCCGGACGGCGTGTTCAACGTGGTGCAGGGTTTCGCGGAAACCGGCCGCCTGCTCGTGCGCCATCCAGGCATCGCAAAGGTGTCCCTCACGGGCGAAGTCGGAACCGGCCGCAAGGTCATGGCCGATGCGGCCGCGACCCTGAAGGCCGTCACCCTGGAGCTCGGCGGCAAGTCCCCGCTCATCGTTTTCGACGATGCCGACCTCGACAACGCGGTCTCCGCGGCGCTGATGGCCAACTTCTTCACGCAAGGGGAAATCTGCTCCAACGGCACGCGGGTGTTCGTCGCCGAGCGCATTCACGATTCTTTCCTCGACCGCCTGGTCGCGCGCACCGCGCGCATGAAGATCGGCGACCCGCTCGACCCGACAACCGACGTCGGAGCGCTGATCTCGCACGAGCATCTTGAAAAGGTCATGGGCTACATCGAGCGCGGCAAGGCCGAGGGGGCCACCCTCGCGATCGGCGGCAAGC
>CAZDBC010000618.1:0-2233 GCA_964503295.1 uncultured Kiloniellaceae bacterium
GCGAAGGAGCGCGGCCGGGCGAGCGCCTCCTGCGGGTCGAGGCCGTCGTCGAGCATGGCGGTCACGAGCTGGGTGTGGCCCACGGGCTGGTAGTGCCCGCCCATGACGCCGAAGGGCATGACGCAGCGGCCGTCCTTGGCCAGCATGCCGGGGATGATGGTGTGCAGCGGGCGCTTGGTGGGCGCGATGGCGTTGGGATGGCCGGCCTCGAGCCGGAAGCCGGAGCCGCGGTTCTGCAGGATGACGCCGCTCTCGGGCCCGGTGATGCCGCTGCCGAAGCCGGAGAAGAGCGAGTTGATGAAGGAGACCGCGGTGCGGTCGCGGTCGACGACGGTGAGGTAGGTGGTGTCGCTGTGCACGCCGCGCTCGACCTCGCTCGGCGGTGCCGCCCGGTCGCGGCGGATGCGGGCGCGGATGCGCTCGGCCTCCGCCGCCGATAGCAGGCGTTCGACCGGCACCTCGGCGTGGTCGGGATCGCCGATGAGCGCGTCGCGCCGGGCGTAGGCCGCCTTGGTCGCCTCGGCGAGGAGGTGGATGCGGTCGGCCTCGCCCAGCGCCGCGAGGTCGTAGCCCGCGAGCACGTTGAGCATGAGCTGGGCCGTGAGCCCCTGGCCGTTGGGCGGCAGCTCGAGCACCTCGTAGCCGCGATAGCCCACCGCCAGCGGCTCGACCCAGGTAGGTGCGTTGCGGGCGAAGTCCTCGAAGCGGTGCAGTCCGCCGCGCTCGCGCAGCCGGCCCACCAGGTCGTCGGCGACCCAGCTCTCGTAGAAGCCGGCGCGGCCGTGGCGCGCCACCGCCTCGAGCGCGCGGGCGAGCTCGGGCTGGACGAAGCGCTCGCCGGCGGTGGGCGCCCGCCCGTCGGGCAGAAAGCGCCGCGCGGTCACCGGATCGCCCGCGAGCTTCGCGGTCAGCCGCGCCCAGTCGTGGGCGACGCGGGGGGCGACGAGGCAGCCCTCGCGCGCCGCGCGGATGGCCGGGGCCAAGAGCTCGTCGAGGGGCCGGTTGCCGTAGGCGCCGTGGAGCACGCACCAGGCGTCGACGGCACCCGGCACGGTGACCGCGTGCGGCGTCTCGACCGCGATCTCGGCGATACCGTGCTCCAGATACCAGTCCAGCGTCGCCGCCGCCGGCGCGCGGCCGGAGCCGTTGAGCCCGACGGGCGCCGCACCCTCCTTGGCCAGGAGGACGAAGGCGTCGCCGCCGAGGCCGGTGGCGTGGGGTTCGATCACGCACAGCTGGGCCATCGCGGCGATGGCGGCGTCGACCGCGTTGCCGCCGGCGCGCAGCACGTCGAGCGCGGTGAGCGTGGCCGCGGGATGCGCCGTCGCCGCCATGCCGTTCTCGGCGAAGGTGGCCGACCGGCCGGCGAAGAAGTCCCGCTCGCGCATCCCCGTCCCCTCGCGGTGCCGCCCGGCAGCGCCATCGGCGACGGCTGGTGGCACAGGCGAAGGCGCGCTACAAGCCTAGCTATCTCACGACGGGCGAAGGCCGGCCATATTCCCGTAACGGTGGTTGTCTAAGGTCGCAGCCGTGCGATGTTAGTGGTTGCCGTTCACTCCTCGTCATCTTGCGGAGTTCCCCGCCACCCATGTCGCTCGCGCGCCAGCTCGTCATCGTGGTCCTGCTCGCGCTCGTCGGCGCCGGCGGCTGGTATGGCTGGCGGGCGAGTGGGGCCGGCGAGACGGCCGCGACCGCCGCGGCCCCGGAGCGCGGCGGCAGCGAGCCCGCACCCGTGGTCGTCGAGCGGGTGCGGTTTCAAAGCGACGCCGCCGTCATCGAGGCGGTCGGCACCGGCCGCGCCGCGCAGGCGGTGGAGCTCACGCCCGAGGCCGCCGGCCGCGTCGTCGAGATCCTGTTCGCGGCCGGCGAGCGGGTCGCGGCGGGCGCCCCGCTGGTGCGGCTCGACGCCGAGCGCGAGCGGCTCGCGGTCGAGCTCGCCCAGGTCGAGCTCGAGGACGCGCGGCGCCAGCTCGACCGCTTCGAGCGCATCGCCCCCGGCGGCGCGGTCTCCGAGAGCCAGGTCGACAGCGCCGAGGTCGCCGTCGCCTCCGCCGAGATCGCGCTCGAGCAGGCCGAGGTGGCCCTGGCCGAGCGCACCGTGCGCGCGCCCTTCGCCGGTGTCGTCGGCATCGCCGAGGTGGACGTCGGCGACCGCATCGACGAGGACACCGAGATCGCCTCCTTCGACGACGTCTCCTCGATCCTGGTGGATTTCGAGGTGCCCGAGGCCCTC
>CAZDBC010000619.1:0-2230 GCA_964503295.1 uncultured Kiloniellaceae bacterium
TTCCTGATTTCCGAGCTGCACGAGGTGCTGCCCGGCGCGACCTGGACCGCGGCCGGCATCGGCCGCCACCAGTTCGAGGTCAACAAGTGGTGCCTGGAGCTCGGCGGCCACTGCCGCACGGGGCTGGAGGACAACGTCAAGTTCGACCGCGACCGCCTGGCCGCCAGCAACGCCGAGCTGGTGCAAAGGATCGTCGAGGTCGCCGGCGACTACGACCGCCGCCCGGCGACCCCGGCCGAGGCGCGCGAGCTCCTGAAGCTGCGCGCCGCGTGACAAGCCGCGGCGCAGGGCTCCGCCGTGTAAGTCGACCCGAGGCGTCGGGAGCGAGTGAGCTTACCGATGGCGCGGCAGCACGCGCTTGACGCTGTCGAGCGCCGACATTTCGGCATGCAATCGAGCCAGTCGCTCGCGTCCGGCGAAGAGGGCATCTCGATCGCTAAAAAACTCGACCAACATGAAAAGGTAGAGATCAAGTGCCGTGAGCCCTTCGGGCAGGAAATACGGTCTTCCCGAGATGGCTGCGTCCAAAAGGGAGAACTGGGAGAGGAGGCGTGTCCGAGCATTCTCAATCAGCGGCGGATGACTTCGCTCGTCGTCGAGAAAACGTTCCGGATGATTGAATTGCACGAAAGCCATGTACGGGCTGGCCGACATGTAGATGAGCCAGCGCAGGAAGCTGGGGCGGTGCTCTGTTCGCGGCAACGGCACGAGGCTCGTATCCGGATGGAGCTCGCCCAGAGTGAGGATGATCGCCGCGCTCTCGCCGATGACCTGCCCGTTTGGCAGCATAAGCGCAGGAATCTGGCCAGCCGGGTTCAGCGAAAGGTAGGCGGCACTCTTGTGTTCTCCTGCGGACATGTCGATGGCGACACGTTCGTAGGCAATGTCCGCCTGTTCCAGAAAGAGTTCGATGGCCATAGCACCCGACATGGCCTCCCAGAACAGCTTGTATCCCGGCCCCTCTGCCACGTTCGCACCCGCCTGCAGCCCACCTCCTCGCGGCCCGGCCAACTCGGATCGATCCAACCGAGGGGGTCTGCCCGAGTGCCACAGATACGAGGCGGCGGCATGGACACTGAGAATCGACTACGGTCTCAGCGGACGATCGGCCGCACTTGGTAGGGATTATAACGGACCGAGGGCCAGGTTAGAATACTTGGCTGGCAAACCAGTGCGTCCTTCCTGCTGCAGACGACCTAGGGATGTCGCGCCCGCTACCACGCGCGACGCACCGCACGGCGTGGACCACGCCGCCGTCGACCTCCAGATCGCCATCAGCCCTTCGTCACCGAGCGCGATGCGACGCAGGCAAGAGTTCCCTTTCCCCGGCGAGCCCATTGCTTCGCCACCGCCCGGTCACCAGGGTACCCGGCGTTAGACTCGAATCACCGGACAGGCTCGCCGCCGAAGTGGGCCCAGAACTCGTCCCGGGGATGGCTGCGGGGAAAGGGCGTGTCGGGCACGGGAACCTCCAGAAAGTCGCACAATGGCTCCCAGCCCTCGGCCACGTCGAACACCAGAAGGCGTTCGGGCGCGATGGTCTCGCGGACCATGCGGTTGTTGCGCCGGTAGGCGGCGATCGCGCAGTCGCGGTCGCCGTGGTCCTCGAAGGTCTCCTTGATGAACCAGTCCGACATGGTTTGGAAGATCTCCGCGATGTGCGGCGGCAATGCCATTCCGGGTGCATGGGTGAAGAACTTGCCGATGGTCACCTGGAAGCTGTTCCACCAGGCCTCCTCGGGCCGTTCGGTGTGGACGACCTTGGCCTCGGGGAAGGCCCTTGTGGTCTCCGGCCACACGGCCGCCCCCGGCCAGTCCACCTGCGCGCCGTAGTCCTGGAGGACGGCGGCCCAGTCGACCGGCGCGCCCGCGGCGACCGCCTTCCAGTGGGCGGCCTGCACTGGGTTGTTCATCACCTCGACCATGTGATGGCAGGGGCCGAAGCCCAGCTGTTCCAGCGCCAGCTTGGTCGACATGGTTCCGGTCCGCCCGAACCCCGACCCGATAACCTTGAGTGACATCGGCTGCTCCCCCGAGGTCCGAATGCCGGACTAAACGGTAACGCTATCACCGATTCGGCGCGGGCGTGAGAGCCGGCTTCGTGCTGCAGTGAACCGGGAAAACCGAGGGAGTGCGGCCCACGGGCGCGGGAACCGCCCGCTCAGGTCTCGCGCGCTACTGCGACTCGACCGGCGGCGTCGGCAGCACGACCAGCTCGTGCAGGTCGACC
>CAZDBC010000620.1:0-2228 GCA_964503295.1 uncultured Kiloniellaceae bacterium
CGAGCGAGATTACGGGATCCCCGATCAGTATCGATGGCGGCTGGATGGCGATGGCGGGGTGATGACGCGGTGCAGTCGTGGTGCACCCTGAAGGTGGAATGAAACCAAGGAATGACGGGCTGCCCAAAGCCTTCAACTGCATGGCTTGATGATAGGCGCGTTGCCATCGGTGGTAACGGCGATTCTCAATGACGAACGACAACTCAAGCCCAACTTGAACAGTGCCTCCAAAAAGATCGTTCTGAACCAATAGGTTGCGGCGGCTGTGCCGGTTGTTTGCACTACATTTCCGGGATCCGAGGTCAGTTCGCGGCTTGACCGTTTCGGTCCGCTTGGCCCGTTGGGCCCGCTTCGCGCACGCGCACGCGCAGGTTGGGCGGCAGGGCGACGGCGGCGGCCTGGAAGACGGCGCCGACCTGGCCGGCGACATGGGTGCGGGTGGTGATGCGCCGGCCGTCCTTCTCGATGGTCGCCTCCTGGAGGCGATCGAGGTCGCGCAGCAGGTCGCCCCATTCGACGACGATGCCGGCTTCCCGGCAGCGGTCGGCCAACTCCTTCTGGACGACCAGGGCGAGGAATGAGCAGAACACATGGCCGCGGATGGCGGCGTCCGAGGAATGGTGGATTGGCCGCGTGCGCATCACCGCCTTGGCGCGGCGGAACAGCTCCTCGACCTGGAGGAGGTCGCGATATCGAAGCACCGCCTGCAGCGGCGTGACGCGGGCGTTGGTGCGCAACACGAAGATGCCGTCGAAGCGCGCCTCGTCGGCCAGCTTGCCGGGATCGATCTCGAAGGCATCCTTCGTCGTCGCCCGCAGATAGCGGCGATAGGCGGAGTTGCCAATCAGCGCCTTGTCGCCCTTCTTCATCTGCTTCTCCAGGCCGGCGACGATCGCTTGGCGGTCGGTCCGGTCCTTCTCGGCCTCCGCCTCGTTGCGGCAAACGATGTAGCGGGCGCCCGCCACCTTGACCTCCTTGGCGAACAGCTGGGTCTCGCCCC
Organism: uncultured Kiloniellaceae bacterium; assembly: GCA_964503295.1. Classification (GTDB taxonomy): domain Bacteria; phylum Pseudomonadota; class Alphaproteobacteria; order Kiloniellales; family Kiloniellaceae; genus CAZDBC01. The sequence goes on from CAZDBC010000620.1 coordinate 1,001, forward strand.
GCCGCCGCTCGACCAGCAGCGGCACGAATGGGCTCGCATCGGCCAGCACGACGTTGCGGATCACCGCCGTGCTCCGCTCGCGCGCCCCCAGGATGTATTCGAGCCCGCGCTCCTCCAGCGCCGCGATCGTCGCCTTCGAGATCATCCCGCGGTCCGCCACCACGCACACCCGCCCGATCCCGAACCGCGACCGCAGGCGGTCGACCACCGGCAGAAGCACCGTGCTGTCGGCCGTGTTGCCGGGCAGCATCTCCGTGCACACCGGACGGCCTTCGCCGTCGATCACCACCGCCAGAACCATCTGCTTGAGGTCCGGCCGATGGTCCTTGGAATGGCCGTGCTCCCCGAGCGTCTCGCCGCCCTCGCCCGCGAAGGAGAGCGACGTCGTGTCCATGAACACCACCGAGAGGTCGGTGAACAGATCGCGCCGGCGCTCGAACAGCCGTTCCTCAACCGCGTCCTTGACGCAGCGCGGGGCGAGGTCGCCCGCCTCCGCCTTCTCCTCGCCCAGCCACGCCATCGCCCGGTAGAAGTGGTGCAGCGCCAGCCCCGCCGCCCCCGGAACCGCATAGTCGGCCAGCCACTTCTCGCAAGCCCGATCCGAGCCCGAGACGAACAGCCGATGCAGCACGCTCGCGAACACCGCCCGCTCGACCGCGAACTCAAAGCCGCGACCCGCGAGCAGTTCCTCCAGCACGTCGCCAATCCCCAGCCGTTCCCACAGCCGGCCGAACAGCAGCGGCCCACCGATCCGGGTGCAGGCCAAGCGGCCGGCCGCCATCTCGGTCAGGATCACCGCCCGTTCGCAGTGGCGCCCCAGAGACCCCACCAGCCGCTCCAGCTCGCCGCTCGCCACCAGAGCATCCTTGCGCCCGAGTGGCCGAATGATGCGCTGGCGGACCCGGCCGTCCTCGCGGACACTCTCCACGAGATACAAATACCGGTGACCGCGGGCAACCTTCTCAACGACGAACATGGGCATGTTGTGCCTTACAAAACGGCACAACGCAATAAATACTAACAGTTACGAAGAAAATGTTTTCACTACACTTTTGCGCCGCCGAAAACCCGCCTCAACAAAATCAATGGCTTGCCAACGAATGTTCGCTACATGTTCGCTGGATGGTGTTCAACTTGGGCCATGGTGAAACTCCGATCCAGAGGACAGAGGACAGAGATTAGATGACAGATACCAGATGCCAGAGGACAGAAGTCGTGCCCTCTTTCC
>CAZDBC010000621.1:0-2227 GCA_964503295.1 uncultured Kiloniellaceae bacterium
GGGAATCGCAGCGGAGCATTGGCCAAAGGACGGGCGACAAGACCCACAACGGGGCCCGTCCGCCGCCGCGCGCCGCAGCATTGCGGTTATCGGACCAATAGTATAGTAAGCCTGCGGCAAGATCATTGGCCAACGGTAGCGCCAAGTTGAGAATGCTGCAGTTGATTAGCTGGCGGGTTGAAGCGGGGTTTGCAAATAGCTGCTTCCTCGTGATCTAAGGGAGATCGTCAGAACTATCGAATCGGGAACCCGCTTTACAGATACGGGGGAGCCTTAATGTACAAAAAGATTATGGTTCCAGTTGACCTGGAGCATAGCGACAGTCTTGGTAAGGCGCTCGACACCGCGTCCGACCTCGCCAAGCACTACGGCATTCCGGTGTGCTACGTCGGCGTAACCGCCGAGACGCCGACGCCGGTGGCGCATACGCCGAAAGAGTTCGCCCAAAAGCTCAAGGCCTTCGCGGACGAGCAGGCCAAGCGGCACGGCCAGGAGATCGATGCGGTCGCCTACCCGAGCCACGATCCGACGATCGATCTCGACGACACGCTGTTGAAGGCGATCGAGGAGACCGGAGCCGACCTCGTCGTCATGGCGTCGCACGTGCCCGGCTTCCCCGAGCACATCTTCGCCTCGAACGCCGCCGCCGTCGCCTCGCACGCCGAGGTCTCGGTCTTCGTGGTGCGCTAGGCGAGACGACGGAAGCCCCGTCCGGTCCCCTGCGGACGCGATTCCGCCGCGTGGATCCGGCTGAGACAGAGAGGAACGTCCGGCAGGCGCGTCTCGGGCCGGCGGACGCAAAGATCAAGGAGGCACCATGAGCGATTCGAGCAACACCACGCCGGAAGCCCCGGTCCCGCAGCCCGAGGGCGCCGTCGATCTGATCGACACCGACTATCAGATCGGCCAGGACAACATTCAGCCCAAGATCGGGCCGTTCGGGCTCGACATCCACAACCCGGTCTTTCTGATCTCCGGACTGACCATCGTCGCCTTCGTCTTTTTCACCCTCGCCTTGCCGGGACAGGCCGAATCCGCGTTCGGCTGGCTGCGCCCGGCGATCACCTCGACCTTCGACTGGTTCTTCCTGCTCGCCGGAAACATCTTCGTCATCGCCTCGCTGGTGCTGATCGTGACGCCGCTCGGCAAGGTGCGCATCGGCGGCATGGACGCCAAGCCGGACTATTCTTACGCCGGCTGGTTTGCCATGCTGTTCGCCGCCGGCATGGGCATCGGCCTCATGTTCTTCGGCGTTTCCGAGCCGATCTCGCACTACTCCTCCTCGCTCGCGGAGGGCGCCGGCTCTCCGGACAGCTGGGCGCCGCTCGCCGGCGCCGCCGGCAATCCCGAAGAGGCACGCCGGCTGGGCATGGCCGCCACCATCTTCCACTGGGGCCTGCACCCCTGGGCGATCTATGCGGTTGTCGCCCTGTCGCTCGCCCTCTTCGCCTACAACAAGGGCCTGCCGCTGAGCGTGCGCTCGATTTTCTATCCGATCTTCGGCGAACGGGTCTGGGGCTGGACCGGGCACGTCATCGACACCCTGGCCGTCTTCGCCACCCTGTTCGGCCTCGCCACCTCGCTTGGCATCGGCGCCGAACAGGCGAACGCCGGTCTGGAGGTGGTGTTCGGACTGCCCGTCACCGACGCTTCCAAGGTCCTGCTCATCGTCGGCATCACCGCGATCGCCCTGATCTCGGTGCTCGCCGGCCTCGACGCCGGCGTCAAGCGGCTGTCGGAGATCAACATGATCCTGGCCGCCGTGCTGCTGATCTTCGTCATCGCCTTCGGGCCAACCATCGCCATCGCCACCGGCTTCTTCGCCAACCTGGTCTCCTACGTCGAGTACCTGCCGGCTCTGTCCAATCCGTTCGGCCGCGATGACGCCAACTTCAGCCAGGGCTGGACCTCGTTCTACTGGGCCTGGTGGATCTCCTGGTCGCCCTTCGTCGGCATGTTCATCGCGCGGGTCAGCCGCGGCCGCACGGTGCGCGAGTTCATTACCTGCGTGCTGCTGATTCCCTCGCTGGTTTCGGTGCTGTGGATGACCTCCTTCGGCGGCACGGCGGTCGGCCTGGTCGAGCAGGGCTATCAGGCCATCGTCGACGCCCCGCTCGAGCTCAAGCTGTTCTCCATGCTCGACCAGCTTCCGCTCGCGCTCATCACCTCCTTCGTCGGCATCGTGCTGGTGATCGTGTTCTTCGTCACCTCCTCGGACTCCGGTTCG
>CAZDBC010000622.1:0-2215 GCA_964503295.1 uncultured Kiloniellaceae bacterium
AGCCGACCGCCAACCTGGACCGCGAGAGCGAACGGCAAGTGCTCGATGCGCTCGACGTCCTGTTGCGCGGGCGGACGGTGATCGCCGCGACCCACAGCCCGGCCCTGATCGCCCGCTTCGACCATAGGCTCGAACTGAGCGAGGGGGCAGTCGCGGGCGGCGCGGCGCCCCTCGGGGCCGGTGGCGGTCAGACGCTGGCAGGTGAGTAGCGTGAAGGATCTGCTGACCATTTTGGGTCTTTTCGGCGCACAGCGATCGCGCATGCTGCTCGGCGGCGCGTTGGCGCTGATCGCGGTGCTGGCGGCGATCGGCCTGCTGACCCTGGCCGGCTGGTTCATCACCGCCTCGGCGCTGGCGGGGATCGCCGGGGTGACCGTGGGCTTCAACCTCTTCGCCCCCTCGGCGGGGATCCGCGCCTTCGCGGTGACCCGAACGGCGGCGCGCTACTTCGAGCGCCTGGTCACCCACGACGCCACCCTGCGCAACCTGGCCGCATTGCGCGTCTGGTTCTTCGAGCGCGCGATCCCGCTCGCGCCGGCGCGGCTCGGCGGCACCGACGGCGGCTTTCGCAGCGGCGACCTTCTGAGCCGGATGGCGGCCGACATCGATGCGCTCGACGCGGTCTACCTGCGTGTGCTGCTGCCGAGCGCCGTCGCCGCCGGCGTCGCCCTGCTCGCTGCCGTCTTCATCGGCATCCATGCGCCGGCGGTGGCGCTCGTCGCGCTGCCGCTGCTGGCGCTGGCCGGTGTCGCGGTCCCGGCGATCGCCGGCCGGCTCGGCGCCGCGCCCGGCCGGCGGCAGCTCAACCATCTGGCCGCGCTGCGCACGGCGACGGTCGACAGCGTGCAGGGCCTGCGCGAGCTTCTGGTCTATCAGGCCGACGCACGTCAGTCGGCGCGCATCCTGGAGGAAAGCGACGCTGCCCTGCAATGTCAGCGGCATATGGGCAGGATTGCCGGCCTGTCCTCGGCGGCGGTCGGTCTGCTTGCCAATCTCGCGATCTTGGCGACGCTGATCATCGGCCTTTGGCTGTACCAGGAAGGCGCCCTCGCGCCCCCGGTCGCCGTCATGCTTGTGTTCTGCGTCATGGCCTGTTTCGAGGCCGTGGCGCCGCTGCCGCTTGCCTATCAGATGCTGGGCGCGACGCGCGGCGCGGCGCGGCGCGTGCTCGAGGTCGCCGAGGCAGCGCCCGCCGTCGAAGAGCCGGACCGCGAGGCGGCCGTGCCGATACCGCCGGGCAACGATCTCGCGGTGCACGGCCTGACCTTCCGCTATCCCGGGGCGGTCCGCCCCGCGCTCGAAGATCTCGAGCTCGAGCTGCCAGCCGGTCGCCGCGTCGCCGTTCTGGGGTCGAGCGGCGCTGGCAAGTCGACCCTTTTGGCCCTGCTGCTGCGGTTCTACGAGCCCGAGCGCGGCAGCCTGACCCTCGGCGGCGTCGACCTGCGCCGCATGCGTGCCGCCGCCGTGCGGCGGCGCTTCGGCGTGATGAGCCAGCGGACCCAGCTGTTCAGCGCGACCATCGCCGACAACCTGAGGCTGGGCAGGCCGGAAGCGGAGGACGGCGAGCTGTGGGACGCGCTGGCGGCGGCGCGGCTCGACGGATTCGTGCGGCGCCTTCCCGAGGGGCTGGAGACCTGGGTCGGCGAGAGCGGCGTCAATTTCTCGGGCGGCCAGGCGCGACGCCTGGCGCTGGCCCGTCTCTACCTCAAGGACGCGCCGATCCTGCTGCTCGACGAGCCGACCGAGGGACTGGACGCGGCCACGGAGCGCGCCGTCCTGGAAGACCTGGCGGCGATCGCGAAGGGACGCAGCCTGCTGCTCGTGACCCATCGGCCGGCCTGCATCGCGCTGACCGACGAGGTGATGGTCCTCGAACAGGGCAGGGTCGTCTCGCGGCTGCCGAGCAAAGACTTTCTCGTGCGGCCAGGCGACGGGCGGGAAGTCTCAGTGAAGGGCGCCGACCGCGCCTCGTCCCCGCCCAGATCCGACACGGCTCACTGAAGAGCGCTTTCCGTCGCCTGAACCGGATTGCGCCCAAGGATGATCAGCCCGGTCGAGACCAGCAGTCCGCCCGCAACGACGTTGATCTCGAGCGGCTCGTCGAGCAGCAGGACCTGCAGAACCGCGGTGATGATCGGTGCCGCCGCCAGGAACGAGATCTCGAGGCTGGTGTCGCCGCGCCCGAGGGCCCAGACCCAAAGCCAGAAGGCCGCCG
>CAZDBC010000623.1:0-2214 GCA_964503295.1 uncultured Kiloniellaceae bacterium
CATGGGCTACATCGTCGAGCGCGCCAACATCGTCGCGCGCCTCTTCTCGACCCTGAACATCGTCGCGCGCCACGTGCCCGGCTCGATGGCGGTGGCGGCGCTGATCACCTGCACCCTGTTCGCCACGGCGACCGGCATCGTCGGCGCGGTGGTCACCCTGATGGGCCTGCTCGCCTTCCCGGCCATGCTCAAGGCGCGCTACGACGAGAGCTTCGCCTCGGGCGTGATCTGCGCCGGCGGTACGCTGGGCATCCTGATCCCGCCCTCGATCATGCTGATCGTCTACGCCGCCTCCTCGGGCGTCTCGATCGTACAGCTCTACGCCGGCGCTCTCTTTCCTGGCCTGCTGCTGGCCGGCCTCTACCTGCTCTACGTGGTCGGCCGCGCGACCCTGCAGCCGCATCTGGCGCCGAAGCCGCGCAAGGAGGAGTTCGGGCACATCCCGGTCAGCAAGCTGATCCTGATGCTGCTGACCTCCTTCTTCCCGCTCGCCGTGCTGATCATGTCGGTGCTGGGCGCGATCCTGTTCGGTTTGGCGACGCCCTCGGAGGCGGCGGCGGTCGGCGCGCTTGGCGGCCTCGCGCTGGCGGTCGCCTACCGCGCCCTGACCTGGCAGCGGCTGCGCGAGTCGGTCTACCTGACGGTGCGCACCACGGCCATGGTGTGCTGGCTGTTCGTCGGCTCCTGGACCTTCTCGTCGGTGTTCTCCTACCTGGGCGGCGAGCACCTGATCAGCGAGTTCGTCACCGGGCTCGACCTGCACCCGATCGCCTTCCTGATCCTGGCGCAGCTGATCATCTTCCTGCTCGGCTGGCCGCTCGAGTGGTCGGAGATCATCATCATCTTCGTGCCGATCTTCCTGCCGCTGCTGCCGCACTTCGGCGTCGACCCGCTGTTTTTCGGCATCCTGGTGGCACTCAACCTGCAGACCTCCTTCCTGACCCCGCCGATGGCGATGTCGGCCTACTATCTCAAGGGAATCGCACCGCCCCACGTGCAGCTTGTGCAGATCTTCCGGGGCTGCATGCCGTTCCTGGCGATGGTGTTCATCTCCATGGTGCTGCTCTACGTGTTCCCGAACATCGCCTTCTGGCTGCCCAACCTGCTCTATGGGCGTTGAGGGGCAGGCAGTGAACCCGATCCTTCAACTCGGCGCGGTCGAGCTGCGCGACCGGCTGGCGCGCGGCGCCCTGCGCGCCGCGGAGCTGGCCGAGGCCTGCCTCGCGCGGATCGACGAGCTGGAGCCGCGCGTCGGGGCCTGGGCCTGGCTCGACCGCGAGCAGGTCCGGCGCCAGGCCGCGGCGCTCGACGAGCACCGCGCCGCAGGCCGGCCGCTCGGGCCCCTGCACGGCCTGCCGGTCGGCATCAAGGACATCGTCGACACGGCCAGGATTCCGACCGAGAACGGCACCGCGATCGACGCCGGCCGGATCCCGACCGAGGACGCCTACGCGGTCGCCCGCCTCAAGCAGGCCGGCGCCCTGATCATGGGCAAGACGGTGACCACCGAGCTCGCCTTCCTGGAGCCCGCGGCCACGCGCAACCCGCACAACCCGGAGCACACGCCCGGCGGCTCGTCGGCCGGCTCGGCGGCCGCGGTGGCCGCGGCCATGGTACCGCTGACGATCGGCAGCCAGACCGGCGGCTCGGTCCTCCGGCCCGCCAGCTACTGCGGCGTGGTCGGCTTCAAGCCCACCTTTGGCGCAATCCCGCGCAGCGGGGTGCTGTCGCAGGCGCCCTCACTCGACACGCTCGGCGTGTTCGCCGCCGACGTCGAGGGCGCCGCGCTGCTCGCCGAGGCGCTGTTCGGCCACGACCCCAAGGACCCGGCGAGCGAGCCCGCGCCAGTGCCGCGGCTGCTGGAGACGGCGCGCGCCGAGCCGCCAGTCCGGCCGGCCCTGGCCATGCTGCGCCAAGTCGGCTGGAAGGACGCCGACCAGGAGACGCGCGACGCCTTCGACGAGCTGGAGGAGGTGCTGGGCGAGGATTGCGACCCGCTGGAGCTGCCGGCGCACTTCGACCAGGCGCCGGCGCTGCGCGACCTGGTCAACAAGGCCGAGATGGCCAAGTGCTTCCACCACTACGAGCGCCGCGGGCGCGACCAGTTGAGCCAGTGCATGCGCGAGGCGCTCGACGAGGGCAAGCGGATCCTGGCGCACGACTACCTGGCGGCGCGCGACTGGCCTGACATCCTGAACGGCGCGCTGGAGGCGG
>CAZDBC010000624.1:0-2214 GCA_964503295.1 uncultured Kiloniellaceae bacterium
GCGGTCAGCGGCTCCTGGAAGATCATGGCGATGTCGCCGCCGCGGATGTCGCGCATCCGCATGTTGGGCGCGCTGGCCAGTTCCTCGCCGCGATACTTGATGCTGCCCGAGGGATGGTGCGCCATCGGGTAGGGCAGCAGTTGCAGGATCGACAGCGCGGTCACCGACTTGCCCGAGCCGCTCTCGCCGACCAGGGCGAGCGTCTTGCCCGGCTCGAGGTCGAAGGAGACGCGCTTGACCGCCTCGACCGGGCCGCCGGGGGCGCGGAAGGTCACCGAAAGGTCGCGGACGCTCAGGATCGGCTCGGCCATTGCGGTTCCTCTACCTCGTCACTGCGCCGGTTGCGGCCGCGCGCTGCCCGCCGGCGTCTGGCCGGCTGCCGGCTCGGGCGGCGGCGTCGACGGCACCGCCTTGCGCGGGTCGAAGGCGTCGCGCACGCCCTCGCCGATGAAGATCAGCAGCGAGAGCAGGACGCCGATGGTGAAGAACGCCGTGAAGCCGAGCCACGGCGCGTGCAGGTTGACCTTGGCCTGCTTGAGCACCTCGCCCAGCGAAGCCGAGCCCGGCGGCAGGCCGAAGCCCAGGAAGTCGAGCGAGGTCAGGATCACCACCGAGGAGGAGGTGATGAAGGGCAGGAAGGTGATGGTGGCGACCATGGCGTTGGGCAGCACGTGCTTGAACATCACGAGGCCGTGGGACGCGCCCAGCGCGCGTGCGGCGCGGACATAGTCGAAATTGCGCGCGCGCAGGAACTCGGCGCGCACCACCTGGACCAGCGACATCCACTCGAACAGCAGCAGCAGGAACAGCAGCCACCAGAAGCCGGGCACGATCACCGAGGACAGGATGATGATCAGGTAGAGCGTCGGCATCGAGCCCCAGATCTCGATGAAGCGCTGGAAGGCGAGGTCGATCCAACCGCCGAAATAGCCCTGCACCGCGCCGGCGACGACGCCGATGATCGAGGACAGCAGCGTCAGCGTCAGGCCGAACAGCACGGAGATGCGGAAGCCGTAGATCAGCCGCGCCAGCACGTCGCGCGCCTGGTCGTCGGTGCCGAGCCAGTTGTCGGCCGAGGGCGGCGTGGGCGCGGGGTCGGGCAGGCCGATCACCGGCGTGTCGTAGCTGTAGGGGATCAGCGGCCAGACGATGGTGCCGTTTTGCTGGATGAGGTCGCGCACATAGGGGTCGGCGTAGTCGGCCTCGAGCCCGAACTCGCCGCCGTAGCTGGTCTCGGGCACGCTCTCGACCACCGGGAAGTAGAGCGAGCCGTCATAGACCACCAGGATCGGCTTGTCGTTGGCGATGAACTCGGCGAACAGCGAGGCCACGAACAACACCAGGAAGATCCACAGCGACCACGAGGCGCGCTTGTTGGCCTTGAAGTTCTCGATCCGGCGCCGGGTCATGGGCCGGATCGGGACGCCCAGGAAGGTGTCGGTGTAGATCGAGTCCCGCGCCACCGCTCAGACCTCGCGGCTCTCGAAGTCGATGCGCGGATCGACCATGACGTAGGTCATGTCGGCGACCAGCCGGATCAGCAGGTTGATCAGCGAGAAGAAGTAGAGCGTGCCGAACATGATCGGATAGTCGCGCGCCAGCGCCGCCTCGATGCCGAGCAGGCCGAGCCCGTCGAGCGAGAAGATGGTCTCGATCAGGATCGACCCGGTGAACAGGATGCCGATGAAAGCGCCGGGAAAGCCGGCGATCACGATCAGCATGGCATTGCGGAAAACGTGGCCGTAGAGCACCCGCCGCTCGGCCAGCCCCTTGGCGCGGGCGGTGAGCACGTACTGCTTGTTGATCTCGTCGAGGAACGAGTTCTTGGTCAGCATGGTCATGGCGGCGAAGCCGCCCATGACGAGGGCGAGGACCGGCAGCGCGATGTGCCAGAAATAGTCGCCGACGCAGCCGAGCGAGGCGGCGCATTCGCCGAATCCCATTCCGGCATACTGGTCCGAGAGCAGGCCGCGCAGCGGAAACCAGTCGAGATACTGCCCGGTCGCGAACAGGATGATCAGCAGGATCGCGAACAGGAAGTTGGGAATGGCGTAGCCGACGATGATCACGCCCGAGGTCCACAGGTCGAACCTCGAGCCGTCGCGCACCGCCTTGGCGATGCCCAGTGGTATGCAGACCATGTAGATGATCAAGGTCGACCACAGGCCGAGCGAGATCGAGACCGGCATCTTCTCGAGCACCAGATCGACCACG
>CAZDBC010000625.1:0-2207 GCA_964503295.1 uncultured Kiloniellaceae bacterium
GGGCCTGGGGGGAGGCGTTGAGGCCCGACGCCGTCCTGCTCGACCCGACCTTGACTGTCGGGCTGCCGCCGGCGTTGACGGCGGCCACCGGGCTCGACGCCCTCGTTCACGCAATCGAGGCGGCCAGTAACCGCCGGTCGGACGAGGACAGTCGGCGGTGGGCCCTGCCCGCCATCTCCCTGGTCTGTCAGCACCTGCCCGGCGCCGTGCGCGACGGCGGCGATCTCGCAGCCCGCGGGGCGCTGCTGGCCGCGGCCTGCCTGGCGGGACGGGCGATCGATCGCGCCGGCACCGGCGTTGCCCATGCCTTCGGGCACGCGCTGGGGACGCTCGGCCATGTCCACCATGGTCGTGCCGTCGCCTTGAGCCTGGCGGTCGCCTTGGCCGGCAATGCGAAGGCGGCGCCGCGTCAGCATGGCGCGATCGCCCGCGCCATGGGCCTGTCCGGCGCGGAGGACGAGCTGGCTGACGGTCTCGCGACCCGCTACGCGGCTCTGCTCGTCGAGGTCGGTCTGCGCCGCGGCCTCGACGATCACGATCTCGGGCCATCCGACATCGGCCGTCTGGTCGAAGAGGTGATGAGCCCGGCCAATCGCCCGATGCTGGAGGCCAATTGCCGCCCCTGCGACGAGACCGAGTGCCATGCCATTGCCGCGCGCATTCTCGGCGCCGCCTGACGCGCCGACGATTCAGTAGAGCCGCTCCTTGTAGGACTCTTCGATCCGGGTGTCGGCTGCCTCGGCGTCGACCCCTTCGATCTGATCGGCGATCATCCGCCCGAGGCTCGGGAAGTCGCGGCGGTCGACTCGCGTTTCGGGGTCCCACAGGCGCGACCGGATCAACGCCTTGGCACAGTGCAAAAAGGCTTCCCGGACCTCGACCACAAGGCCCGACTTCGGCGTCTTGCCCTGCACCGCGCTGGCTTCGAGCAACGCCGCCTCGAAGGTCACCCGCGCCCGTCCGTTGATCCGGAGAGTCTCGTTCATGCCGGGCACGAAGAAGATCAGCGCGACCTCGGGGTTCTCCGCGACGTTCGACAGTGTATCGAGCCGCTTGTTGCCCGGGCGGTCGGGGATGAGCAGGCTGCGGTCGTCGAGCACCCGCACGAAGCCCGGGGCATCGCCGCGCGGCGAGACGTCGGCCTGCCCGTCGGCCGCCGCGGAGCCGATCACGAGGAAGGGCGAGGCGGCGATGAACCGGCGGCAATGGCGATCCAGTCTGGCCAGAGTCTTGCGCTGCACGAGATCGCTCGGCGTGCCGTAAACCTCGCGCAGCCGGCGGCGACCTGCGGGGCCCTGCTGCGAACCATCCACGGCGGCCCCCTACATGAAGGCCTGCAGGCCGGTCTGGGCCCGGCCCAGGATCAGGGCGTGGATGTCGTGCGTGCCCTCGTAGGTGTTGACCGCCTCCAGGTTCATCACGTGGCGGATGACGTGGAACTCGTCGGCGATGCCGTTGCCGCCGTGCATGTCGCGCGCCGTGCGCGCGATCTCGAGCGCCTTGCCGCAGGAATTGCGCTTGCACAGGGAGACCGCCTCGGGCGTGCCCTTGCCGTCGTCGATCAGGCGGCCGAGCCGGAGCGTGGCCTGCAGGCCGATCGCGATCTCGGTCTGCATGTCGGCCAGCTTCTTCTGGATCAGCTGGTTGGCGGCCAGCGGCCGGCCGAACTGTTTGCGCTCCAGCGTGTAATCGCGCGCGGCATGCCAGCAGAACTCGGCTGCCCCGAGAGCGCCCCAGGCGATGCCGTAGCGCGCCTTGTTGAGGCAGCCGAAGGGGCCCTTCAGCCCCTCGACGTTGGGCAGGAGGTTCTCCTCGGGCACCACCACGCCGTCCATGACGATCTCGCCGGTGATGGAGGCGCGCAGCGAGAACTTGCCCTCGATCTTGGGCGCGGAGAGGCCGGCCATGCCCTTCTCCAGGATGAAGCCCCGGATCGTGCCCTCGTCATCCTTGGCCCAGACCACGAAGACGTCGGCGATGGGCGCGTTGGTGATCCACATCTTGTTTCCGGTTAGGCGGTAGCCGTCGGCGGTCTTCTCGGCCCGGCTGCGCATGCCGCCGGGGTCGGAGCCGTGATCCGGCTCGGTCAGGCCAAAGCAGCCGACCAGGTCGCCGCGCGCCAGAGCGGGCAGGTACTTGCGCCGCTGCGCCTCGGTTCCGTAGGCATGGATGGGATGCATGACCAGGCTCGACTGGACCGACATCGC
>CAZDBC010000626.1:0-2206 GCA_964503295.1 uncultured Kiloniellaceae bacterium
CTCGCGCCCGCCGGGGCGGCGCGGGCGCGCATTATTGACCGGCCCCCGGCGCCCGCGCAAGGCAGGCAAATCGGCCGCCGCCCTGGCTGCCCCGCGAAATCGGGCCGCCCGTGAACCTTCCCTTTACCAAGCGGTGGCATTTTTGATGTTACAGTTGGTCGGGCGGCGTCTGCGGGCGCCCGGCGCGGTCGCGAGGACCTCGATGAAGATACGCAACAGTGGGCATCCGGCGCCGCCCGGCGCCGCCGCCGTGTCCGGCGCGGGTCCGGTGCGGCCGGTGGCCCCGGCCCAGGCGCCGCGCCCTTCGGCGCATCCGGTCGACAGCGCCAACGTCATGGCGATTCCCGAAGCCGAGCTGACGCCCAAGGTCCAGGAAGCGATCGGCAAGCTGATGGCCGAGGTCCACCGCCTGCGCGAGGAGCTCGAGCAGGCCCAGAAACGGATCGCCTTCCTCGAGCAGCTCGCCGACCAGGACACCCTGGCACCGGTTCTCAACCGCCGGGCCTTCGTGCGCGAGCTGACCCGCTTCACCTCCTTTGCCGAACGCTACGGCGTGGTCGGCAGCGTGGTCTACTTCGACATCAACGGCATGAAGCAGATCAACGACCAGCTCGGCCACGGCGCCGGCGACGCGGCCCTCAAGCACGTTGCCGAGGTGCTGATTGCCCATCTGCGCGCGTCCGACGTGGTCGGCCGGCTCGGCGGCGACGAGTTCGGCGTCATCCTGGCCCAGAGCGACGCCGAGACCGCCAAGGCCAAGGCGGCCGCTCTGGCCGAGGAGATCAGGCGCTCGCCGACGGTCTGGGAGGGCAAGACGGTGGTGGTCGAGGCCGCCTACGGGGTCCATCCGATCGGCGTCGGCGACCAGGTCGACGATGCCCTGCACGCCGCCGACAAGGCCATGTACGCCCAGAAGCGGGGCTCCTCGGGCGGCTGAGGACCTGCGGCGCGGGGTCGCCCGCGCCCCCTCAGGCGATGATGTCCGGTAGCAGCTCGCTCTCGATCCGCGCGATCTCGTCCTTCAGCACCAGCTTGCGCTTCTTCAGCCGCTGAATCTGGAGCTGGTCGAAGGGGCCGCCGTCGACCAGCCGCTCGATTACGTCGTCGAGATCCCGGTGTTCGCTCTTCAACTCGGCGAGCCGGCGCCGGAGCCGGTCCAAATCGAGCTCGTCCATGGTGGTCGCGTGGTTGGGCGGGGGCCGGCCCATAAAGCGGCCGCCGCGCACATTGCATTGCGTTACAGCATAACGGTTTTCGCATTCCCGGCCCAGTCGTCACGGGTGGCGGGCCCGGAGACGGGCGAGGCCCTGGCGGGACCGGGCCTGCTTGCGTCCGGCTGCTCGATACCGGAGACTTCGCGCCGATTCCAGCGAAATGTTCCTGCGGATTCGGGGAAAAGCGAGGCGATCATGGCCGCGGCCAAGCGGATCGGAATCCTGACCAGCGGCGGCGACTGCGCCGGCCTCAACGCCGTTTTGCGCGCGGTCGTGCACCGCGCCATCGAGGGCTACGGCTGGGAGGTGATCGGCATCCGCGAGGGCACCCGCGGTCTCATGGAGCGCCCGCTCGCCTACGAGACGCTTGATCTCAAACGCTTCGACGGGACCCTGCTGCGCCTCGGCGGCACCATCCTAGGCACCACCAACACCGGTAATCCCTTCGAGTATCCGCAGCCCGACGGCAGCGTGATCGACCGCTCGGAAGAGGTTATCGCGGGCTATCGCGAGCTCGGTCTCGACGCCCTGATCGGCATCGGCGGCGACGGCTCGATCGCCATCCTGCGCCGCCTCGCGCGTCAGGGCGGCTTCGGCCTGGTCGCGATCCCGAAGACCATCGACAACGACGTCGGCCTGACCGAGGTGGCGATCGGCTACCAGAGCGCGGTCGACGTGGCGACCGACGCGCTCGACCACCTGCAGCCGACTGCGGCCAGTCACTCCCGCGTCATGGTGCTGGAGGTGATGGGCCGCGATGCCGGCCACATCGCCCTCAATGCCGGCATTTCGGGCGGGGCCGACATCATTCTGATTCCCGAAATTCCCTGGCGCATGGAAAGCCTCACCGCGAAGATCGCCGCGCTCAAGGCACAGGGCCGCAACTTCGCGCTGGTCGTGGTCGCCGAGGCCGTGCGCACCGAAGACGGCGACGCGGTGGTGCAGAACTGGTCGCCGCGGGCCGCCGCGGGCGCCCAATACGGCGGTATCGG
>CAZDBC010000627.1:0-2204 GCA_964503295.1 uncultured Kiloniellaceae bacterium
GGGCGCTTGGCGGGCAGCAGGCTGCGCAGGGCCGGCAGACCGAGCCGCTGTCGGCGCAACATCGATTCCGGCCAGCGCAAGCCGACGAGGGCGCCGGCGAGGACGAGCGCCAACTTCAGCCGCGTCGGCCAGCGGGCGCGCATGCCGCGGAAGTGCCGCACAAACACCTCGAGCGCCTCGCGCCGCCGCCCCTTGGCCACCAGCGCCAGGACCGCCCACGACGACGCCACGTTGAGGGCGTGGCGCTTGCCCGCGCGCTCGAGCGCGTCGCGCGGCTCGATCGCCGCGAGCGCGGCGTAGTCGAGATCGCCGTCGAGCTCGTAGACCCCCGCCGACCGCCGGATCGACTGCGGCGACCAGCGATAGGCCGAGACCTCGTCGGCGATGAGCAGGAACGGGCGCTCGGCGGTCAGCGCGTAGCGGATGCCGAAGTGGAGATCGGTATGATGACCGACCTCCGCTTCCGGCGGCACACCGGCGGCGAGCGCGACCGAGCGCCTGAGCATCATTCCGTTCATGGGGAACTGCTGGACCAGCGCCGACCACAGGTTCGAGGGCGAGAAACCGGGCTCGAGGCGGCGAAACTGCGCATTCCAGCGCTGGGTGCGCTCGGCCTGGAGCGTGCCGTCGGCGTGCACGACGCGCTGCCGCCCGAAAACGGCGTCGACCCGTTCCGCGTTCGCCTGCCAAGCCCGCCACAGAGCATCGAGTCCCCCGGGCAAGAAATAGTCGTCGTCGTGCATCAGCACGACGACCTCATGGCTCGCCTGCTCGAAGGCGTTGCGCACGTTGGCCGCCTGCCGGCGACCCAAGCGGTTCGCCGCGTAGCGCAGCTCGACGCCGGCGGGACGCGGCAGTCTTTCCAAAAGGCGCTGCAGTTCCGCCTCGTGGGCATCGTCGGAGACCACGATCTCGAGAGGACGCACCGAACTCGCGAAGACCGTCTGTAGACATTCCTGCAGCAGATCGTGCCGCTTGTAGGTCGGAATACAGACAGATACGGCCATCGGGGGGCTCCTCAACCGCGCGGGGCGGACAGTACAAGAGCGCTGCAGCGCCGCAAAGCGCCCGCTGGCGGCCTTCGCCGGCGCAGCGCACGTGAAGATGCCCCCCGTCCATCCCCGGCGGCGCGGGGCGGGCGAAGGCGGAGCACCGCTAGTTGTCGTTGCTACGGAGGTTGTCCATCCGCGGCGTGGAGGGAAGGTTGTGGTTGCCAGACCGACGACCTGCCGACCGGGAGCCGCGGATGAACGTTCACGAGAATGCCCGAACGACGCGGCATGGTCGAAGGTTGATGGTGGCCAAGCTGGCGTCGGGTTGGAGCGTGCGGGCGGTGGCCGCGGCGCAAAGGCTCGACCCGCGAACGGTGCGCAAGTGGCGCGATCGTTTCGCTGTCGAGGGCGTCGCCGGGCTCGTCTGTCGCTCGTCGCGGCCGCGTCGCAGCCCGCGCCGGCTCGACGCGGCGGCCGAGGCCGAGATCGTCGGGCTGCGCCGCCAGCGGCTGTCGGCGCCGGCGATCGCACGCCGGCTCGGCCGGCCGGTCTCGACGGTCGGCCGCGTGTTGCGCCGCCACGGTCTCGGCCGGCTGCGCGCGCTCGAGCCGCGGCCGCCGGTCATCCGCTATCAGCGCGCGCGACCGGGCGAGCTCCTGCACCTCTACACCAAGAAACTCGGCCGCATCGATGGCATCGGCCATCGCATCACCGGCGATCGGCGGGGCCAGAGCAGGACGCGCGGCACCGGCTGGGAGGCCCTGCACGTCGCCGTCGACGACGCGTCCAGGCTGGCCTACACTGAGATGCTCCCCGACGAGACCAAGATCTCGGCCACGGCCTTTCTGGATCGGGCCCTCGCCTGGTTCGAGGGCCTCGGCGTCGCCGTCGAGCGCGTCATGACGGATAACGGCTCGGCCTATCGCTCCAAGCTCTTCCGCGGCGTCCTCGCCGCCCGTGGCATCCGCCATCTCCGCACCCGGCCCTACACCCCGCGTACCAACGGCAAGGCCGAGCGCTTCATCCAGACCAGCCTGCGCGAATGGGCCTATGCCACGCCGTTCGCCAGCTCGCTCCAAAGGACGGAGGCGATGCCCGCTTGGCTCTGCGCCAACAACCGCAGCCGACCTCGCGCCGCTCCTCAACGGTAAGCCACCCCTCAGCCGCCTCGCCGGGGACAACGTCCTGGGCAATGACACCTAGCGAGCCACC
>CAZDBC010000628.1:0-2198 GCA_964503295.1 uncultured Kiloniellaceae bacterium
ATCCGCGCGCCGATGGCCCGCGAGATGCCGTTGATGATGGCCGGCGTCGCGGGCAAGATCGCCGCTGACGTACTCGGGGATCCGCTCGATTTTGTCGATCTGCGCCGCCCATTTGGCCAGCGGGGCGAACATCCGACGATAGTCGACCTCCTGAAATGATTCGCGATCGACCGTGTCGCTGCCGACCTGCCCGACGAAGAGGATCATGGGGGTCGAGTCCTGCAGGGCGACGTGGACGCCGGACGCGGCGTTGGTTGCGCCGGGCGCGCGCGTGACGAAACAGATCCCGGGCCGTCCGGTCAGTTTGCCGTAGGCCTCTGCCATCATGGCGGCGCCGCCTTCCTGGCGACAGACGATGATCCGGATTCCGCTGTCGCAAAAGCCGTCCAAGGCGGCGAGAAAGCTCTCGCCGGGCACGCAAAAGACCGTGTCGCAGCCCTGGATGCGCAGCTGGTCGACCAGGATCTGGCCGCCGTGGCGGCCGGCAGATTTAGTTGTCACCGATCTTCCTCTCTCCGGACCAGCGCCGGGCAACCGTCAACACGGCACACTGCTTACCCGATTTTTTCCCGGAAGTAAGGCGCCTGTCGTCGCCCGCGGTTGACCTGGCCGCCAGACCCTCGGCACGGCGGCTCGGCCGCTCGAAAATTAGCCCATGTTAGCGGGAAGCGAAAATTGTTCGGCGGAATTGCGAGTCGGCAACGACACAGAGGGAACTTCGCACCGTTTCGTCCGTTGCAAAGTCATCGCAAAGATGACGAAAGGAGCCGTTCCATGAATGTCACGATGAAATCGCTCAGCTTGCCATTTGTCGCGCTTGCGGCGCTCGGATTGTCGTTCGCGGCAACGCCTGCGACAGCAGCGTCGACCGAGGTGACCATCATCTCGATCGAGCCGATGACCACCAAGGGCTGCATGCAGGCGGCCGAGGAACTGCGCGAGCGGGCCAAGAGCGTCGCCGACACGGGGCTGGTGGTTGCGCATGCCGACGAGGCCGAAGAGGCTTGTCGGCAGGAAGACTTCGCCATGGCGTCCGATGCCTTGTCCGACGGCTATCGCTGGCTGCGCCGCAAGCGAAGCAAGGGCCTTTGAGCTCGGCGTCAAAGAACTGACATAACCTAGAGGCTAATGGGAACCGGTCCCGGTTCCCGCACCTCCCGGAACCTGCCGAAGAACAAGTCGGTCAGGCCTCGTTTCCGGGAGGAGCCTCTTGCCGACCTGTCCCAGCCAAACCAGCTTGGCAAGGAACCGTACCATGTACTAGGCTGGTAAGCCTATGCGCAATCAAAAGGAATCCCGGCGGGGCGGCGCTCTCGCGTGAATCTCTCGGGGTCGGGCGATAGAGCCGCCTCGGCGGCAATCCAGGTGCTAGGCGTCAGCAAGGTGTTCGGCGCGGGCGCGGAAGCGGTTCGTGCCCTCGACGACGTCAGCATCGACATTCGCCAGAACGAGTTCTTCACCCTGCTGGGGCCGTCCGGCTGCGGCAAGACGACCCTGCTGCGCCTGATCGGCGGCTTCGAGCAGCCGACGGCCGGAGAGATCTCCCTGGAGGGCCAGCCGCTCGCCCATCTGCCGCCCTTCCGTCGCCCCATCAACACGGTGTTCCAGAGCTACGCGCTCTTTCCCCATCTGTCGGTTGCGGACAACATCGGCTTCGGCCTCGAGATGCTCGGCTGGCCGGCCGCCAAGCGGCGCAAACGCATCGAGGAGATGCTCGCGCTGGTCAAGCTGTCCGGCTTCGAGCGGCGCAAACCGGCCCAGCTCTCGGGCGGCCAGCAGCAAAGGGTCGCCCTGGCCAGGGCGCTGGCCAGCGCGCCGCGCGTCCTGCTCCTGGACGAGCCGCTGTCGGCGCTCGACCTCAAGCTGCGCAAGGAGATGCAGCTGGAACTCAAGCGCCTCCAGCTCGAAACGGGCATCACCTTCATATTCGTCACCCACGACCAGGAAGAGGCGCTCACCATGTCGGACCGTCTTGCCGTCATGCGCGACGGCGAGATCCTTCAGGTCGGCACGCCAGCGGAGATCTACGAGCATCCGGTCCGGCGCTTCGTCGCGGACTTTATCGGCGAAATCAATTTCCTCAAAGGCAGGGTCGCCGAGGTCGAGAGCGACCGGGCGATCGTTCATCTCGAGGCCGGCGGCCGGCTGCCGGTCCCGGCGACGGCCGTGGCGGACCGGCAGGAGGTGACGCTGGCCGT
>CAZDBC010000629.1:0-2187 GCA_964503295.1 uncultured Kiloniellaceae bacterium
GGCGTCGAGGTGCAGCAGCGGCATGAACCAGCGGTAGAGCTCCCGCGCCTCTGCGAGCTGGCCGCCGCGCGCCAGCGACCACAGACGGATGCTCTCCTCCGGGAAGGCGTTGACGAGGCCCGCGACCCAGCCGGCCGCGCCCAGCACGGCGGCCTCGAGCGCAAGGTCGTCGACGCCGCAGAACAGGATGTAGCGCTCGCCGCAGGCATTGACGATGTCGGTCAGGCGACGCGGATCGTCCGACGATTCCTTGATCGCGACCAGGGTCGGCTCATCGGCCAGTTCGGCGAACATCTCCGGCGTGATGTCGACGTGATAGGCGACCGGGTTGTTGTAGCACATGATCGGCAGGGCGCTGGCCCGGGCCACCGCGCGATAGTGGGCGATCGTCTCGGCGGGGTCCGAGGTGTAGACCATGCCTGGCAGCACCATCAGGCCGTTGGCGCCCAGCTTCTCGGCCTCGGCCGCGAATGCGCAGGCCGCTCGCGTCGTGGTCTCGGCAACCCCGCTAAGCACCGGCACCCGCCCGGCCGCGGTCTCGACCGCGGCCTTCAGCACCGCCCGCTTCTCGTCCGTCTCCAGCGAGGCGTTCTCGCCCACGGTGCCGAGCAGAATAAGGCCGTCGACTCCGGCGCGGATCAGGCGGTCGAGATGGGCCGTCGTCGCCTCAAGGTTCAGCTGTTCGTCCGCGGTGAACTGCGTGGTCGCCGCCGGATAGACACCTTGCCAGTCGATCATCTCGGCTCCTTTCGCCGCCTGCCGAGGGTCTTCAGAGATGATCATACCCGACGGCGCCACGGGAATCCTAGGCCGCCGCTTGACGGCGGCGGTCGCGAGCTTCCATAAAGATTGGTGATACCAAGAGGCCAGTGGGGCCTCGCCTGAAGCGGGATCAGTCTCCGTGACGAGGACAAGACGAGATGTGCGCTTTCCGGAGATCGCGCGCGAGCGCGTGTCGGACCGCATTGCCAGGCAGCTTCTGCGTCTCATCGCCGCGGGGGAGCTGACGGCCGGCGAGCGTCTCCCCGGCGAGCGTCAGCTGGCCGAGATGATGAACGTCAGCCGCGTATCGGTGCGCGCGGCGCTGCAGCAGCTCAAGGCGCAGGGCTTCCTCTCGGCCGTGCAGGGCGGCGGCACGCGCGTCGCCGCGATCGCCGGCGAGCGCGACTCGGCGCTTGCGGCCCTGGTGCGACTCGACGAGAAGAACCTCCGGGACCTCGCCGAGATCCGCATCAAGCTGGAAATCTGGGCGGCCCAGCGTGCCGCCGAACGGGCGTCGGAGGAGCAGATCGCGGGCATCCGAACGGTCGTCGACCTGATGGCCGATCCGGCCCGTCCGGCCCACTTCAAGGCACAGGACGACGTCGATTTCCATCTCGCCATCGCGCGCGCGTCGGACAGCGCTGTCTACCTGCACCTCATGACCAAGCTCGGCGACATCCTCGAGCAGATGGTCAGCCATCATCGCTATCGCCTCTACAGCACCAGCGCCGACGACCGCCGCCTGCTTCAGGACCACCGCGAGATTCTGGCGGCGATCGAGGCCCGCGACGGTGCCGCCGCGGCGCAAGCGATGGAGCAGCATCTGGAGCGCATGCGGCGCGGTTACGGCCTCTCGGACGCGCCGGCGCACGAACCGGCGCCGCACCGGGCCGCGTCCTGAACCGTCGTGTCGGCCGAACCGCCGAAGCCCGACGCGTCCCGGAAGCTGCTGCGCGACCTGTTCGATGCCGCAGTCGCCGCGGCCGATCCGGCGCGGGTCGTGCCGCCGGCACTGCCTTCGCCGCCGGCCGGCCGCACCCATGTGGTCGGCGCCGGCAAGGCCGCCGCCGGCATGGCCCGCGCGCTCGAGGGGCACTGGGACGGGCCGCTTTCCGGCCTCGTGGTCACCCGCTACGGCCACGCCGTCCCCTGCGAGCGCATCGAGGTGATCGAGGCCGCCCATCCGGTGCCCGATGCTGCCGGTCGCGACGCCGCGCGGCGCATCCTGGAGGGGGTACGCGGGTTGGGTCCCGACGATCTCCTCTTGTGCCTGATGTCCGGCGGCGCCTCGGCACTTCTCTCCCTGCCGGCTCCGGGGATTCGCCTGGAGGACAAGCAGGCGGTCAACCGCCGTCTGTTGGCGAGCGGCGCCGACATCGCCGAGATGAACTGCGTGCGCAAGCACCTCTCGGCGATCAAGGGCGG
>CAZDBC010000630.1:0-2183 GCA_964503295.1 uncultured Kiloniellaceae bacterium
CGGTCGTCGTACCCGCCGGATCCGCCCCCTGCCCCGGCCCCGCCACCCTCGCCGCGGCTGTCGAGCATGGTCAGTTCGCCTCGGTAGGGGCGCAGCACGACCTCGGTCGAGTAGCGGTCCTGGCCCGATTGATCCTGCCACTTGCGGGTCTCGATCTGCCCTTCCAGATAGACCTTCGAGCCTTTGCGCAGGTACTGCTCACAGATCTTGACCAGGTTCTCGTTGAACACCACGACGCGGTGCCATTCGGTCTTCTCGCGCCGTTCGCCGGAGTTGCGGTCGCGCCAGGTCTCCGAGGTGGCGACCGACAGATTGGCGACCCGCCCCCCATTCTGCATGGTGCGGATTTCCGGGTCCCGACCGAGATTGCCGATCAGGATGACCTTGTTGACGCTGCCCGCCATGTCGCTCGCCCTTTCCCGTTTCTTGCCGCGAGGGCGAACCCTCGTTCAGGTTGTGTTCGTATATGTTGTACAACTTAAAATACCCGGAGTCCACGCCGGACCGCCGCAGCCCAAGCCTTAAGACATCATGGCCCGACTGTCAGCAGCCTTTCGCGGATCGCTTCCTTGACCCGCGCAAAGGACGCTCGATTTACTCCCTTGCGTCATTCATAGTGCTGGCGGTCCGGCCGCCAACCGCCCAATGGCCGTTTCCCGGGAAACCAGAACCGACGTGACCAGACCGCAAGCCAAGGCCGTGATCGGCCCCGTCATCGCCGTGCGGGGCGCGCGCGAGCACAACCTGAAGAACATCGACGTCGACCTGCCGCGCAACCAGCTCGTGGTCATTACGGGCCTGAGCGGTTCCGGCAAGTCGTCGCTCGCTTTCGACACGATCTACGCGGAAGGCCAGCGCCGCTACGTGGAATCGCTGTCCGCCTATGCACGCCAGTTTCTCGAGTTGATGCAGAAGCCGGACGTCGATTCGATCGAGGGTCTCTCTCCGGCGATCTCGATCGAGCAGAAGACGACCTCCAAGAACCCGCGCTCCACGGTCGGCACGGTCACGGAGATCTACGACTACCTGCGGCTGCTCTACGCCCGCGTCGGCGTGCCCTATTCGCCGGCGACCGGACTGCCCATCGAGAGCCAGACGGTCAGCCAGATGGTCGACCGGGTCATGGAGATGCCCGAAGGCGCGCGCCTTTATCTGCTCGCGCCGATTGTGCGCGGGCGAAAGGGCGAGTACCGGAAGGAGCTCGCCGAGCTGCAGCGGCGCGGGTTCCAGCGCGTCAAGGTCGACGGCAAGCTGCACGAGATCGAAGAGGTCCCGGCTCTCGACAAGAAGCGCAAGCACGACATCGAGGTCGTGGTCGACCGCCTGGTCGTGCGGTCGGACATCCAGTCGCGCCTGGCCGACAGCTTCGAAACGGCGCTGCAACTGGCCGACGGCCTAGCCTTTACCGAGGACGCGGACAGCGGCGAACGGACCACTTTCTCGGCGCGCTTCGCCTGCCCGGTTTCGGGCTTCACGATCGACGAGATCGAGCCGCGGCTGTTCTCGTTCAACAACCCCTTTGGTGCCTGTGCCGCCTGCGACGGTCTCGGCATAACCCTCTACTTCGATCCGGCGCTGGTCGTGCCGGACCCCAGTCTCTCGCTGAAGGATGGTGCGATCGCGCCCTGGGCGGTCTCGACCTCGCCCTACTACACGCAGACCATCGACAGCCTGGCGCGGCACTACAAGATCTCCACGCGTACGCCTTGGCACGAACTTCCGGAGCGGGTGCGCGAGGCGATTCTCTTCGGCTCGGGCGGCGAGGCGATCCGCATGACCTACGACGACGGCCTGCGCGCCTACGAGACCCGCAAGCCGTTCGAGGGCGTCGTTCCCAACATGGAGCGTCGCTGGCGCGAGACCGACAGCGACTGGGTCCGCGACGAGCTCGCCAAATATCAGGCCAACAAGGACTGCGAAGCCTGCCACGGCTTTCGCCTCAAGCCCGAGGCACTGGCGGTGAAGGTGTGCGGGCGCCACATCGGCGAAGTGTGCGATCTCTCGATCGACGAGGCCGCGCAGTGGTTTGCTGGGCTCGAGGCGCATCTCAGGCCGAAGCAGCGCGAGATCGCACGGCGTATTTTGAAGGAGATCAACGAGCGCCTGCGGTTCCTGGTCGACGTCGGTCTCGAGTACCTGACGCTTTCGCGCGCCTCGGGCACGCTCTCCGGCGGGGAGAGTCA
>CAZDBC010000631.1:0-2177 GCA_964503295.1 uncultured Kiloniellaceae bacterium
CTGTGCGCCCATGACGGTCCACTTCATCGGCGCCGGGCCGGGCGCGCCCGACCTGATCACCGTGCGGGGGCGCAACCTGATCGCCGCTGCCGATCTGGTGCTCTACGCCGGCTCGCTGGTGCCCCCCGAGGTGGTGGCGGTCGCGCGACCCGGGGCGCGGGTGCGCGACACCGCGCCCATGACGCTTGACGAGATCGTCGCCGAGATGGCGGCAGCCGACGCCGCCGGCCTCGAGGTCGCGCGGGTCCATTCGGGCGATCCCGCCCTCTACGGCGCCGTTGCGGAGCAGATCCGGCGCCTCAAGGGGCTCGGCATCGCTTACGACATCACGCCGGGGGTGCCGGCCTTCGCCGCCGCCGCCGCCGCCCTCGGCCAGGAGCTGACCCTGCCCGAGATCGGCCAGACCGTGATCCTGACCCGCACCGCCGGCAAGGCCTCGCCCATGCCCGAGGGGGAGTCCCTGGCGCGGCTCGGGGCGAGCGGGGCCACGCTGGCGATCCACCTCTCGATCCGCAACCTGAGGCAGATCGCGAGCGAGCTGATCCCGCACTACGGCCCCGACTGCCCGGTCGCGGTGGTCTACCGCGCGACCTGGCCCGACCAGATGATCCTGCGCGGGAGCCTCGCCGACATCCGCGCCAAGGTGCGCGCGGCCAAGATCACGCGCACGGCGCTCGTGCTGGTCGGGCCGGTGCTGGGCGCCGAGGACTTCTCGGACAGCCGGCTCTACGACGCCGCGCATGCGCACATCCTGCGCCCGCAACGGCGGGCGTGAGGCTCGACCCGTGCCGGCGAGCGACGCGGCACCAGCCTGCTTTCCCTGCCTTCGACAGGGGCGCCGCGAGCAACGAAAAGGCTGACATGGCAGGAGCGATCGAGCGCTACCGCATCGCCGGGCGGATCAAGGCCAAGCCCATGACGCCGAGCGCGCCCGAGGACTTCGCGCTGGCGCCGCTCGCCGCGCCGGACGGCGCGGGGAAGCTGGAACAGGCGCTCGGCCGGGCCCTGCCCTACTGCCTCGACTTCCCCCGCCGGCGGCTGCTCTGCACCCTGCACGCACAGCCGGCGGCATTGCTGGAGGCGCCCTTCCTCTATCTCGCCCAGTACGAAAAGGCCGAGGGCGCCCTTTCCCTGCCGCTCGACAGCCTCGCCGGGCTCGACGCGGATCCCGGGGCGCCCCTGCTGATCCTCTCGATCGGGCGCTGCGGCTCGACCCTCCTGGCCCGGCTGCTGACCGCCGCGGGTCTTGCCTGCGTCTCCGAGCCAGACCCGCCGACCAACCTCGCCTACCTGAGCGCGGACGAACTGGCCGCCCTCGGTCCGACGGGCAGCGCGGCCGTGGTGCGCGCGACGGCCGGGGCGCTGCGCCGGCACGCATCCGGCGATCCGGCGATCAAGCTGCGCAGCCAGTGCCTGCGGGTGATCGAGGAGATCCTGGCGGCCCTGCCCGCGGCGCGCCCGCTGTTCCTGCTGCGCGGCGCCCTGCCCTGGCTGCGCTCGAACCATCTGGCCTTCGGCTGGACGCCGGAGACGCTCGCCAACAAGCTGCACTACAGCCTGGCGGCCTACGAGCGCATCCTGACCAGCGGGCGCGACTGTCGTTTGATCTGGTACGAGGATCTGCCGCGCCAACCCGAGGCGGTGCTCGCCGCCCTGCTCGGCCGGCCGCCCGGGACCGAGGCCAAGGCCCGGCTCGCGGCGATCCTGGCCGAGGATGCCCAGGCCGGCACGGGCGTCGCGCGGGTCGCCATCGAACGCCGCCCCCTGCCCGACGGCTTTTTCGAAGCCTTCCTCGCCGACCCGCGCGCGCGGGCCGCACGCGAGATTGCGCAACGGCGGGGGCTGGAGCGATTGTGGGAGGTAATCGTTAGATGACCATGTGCCCTGAGACGGTAATGACCTGACAGTTCACCACCGCCGGCGCAGGACCGTCAGAGTTTCTACGGTCACCCGAGACGTCAGAGTAACGACATTGCCTATGCCTCTGCCGATCAGCCAAGTCTACTGTGCAGAATTAACCTCCACGGCCAGCCGAGCAACATTGGGAATTACCAACGCGCCTCGCTCTCGTCGAACGAGTCCTTGGCGTTCCAAAACGTTCAGGCTGCGCGTGACGGTCTCACGTGAGACGCTCACACGGCTTGCAATCTCTCCGTGCGAAGGCAATGGCCGTATTC
>CAZDBC010000632.1:0-1619 GCA_964503295.1 uncultured Kiloniellaceae bacterium
ACGGCGACGGGATCGGCGATTTCGCCGGACTGCTGCAGAACCTGGACTACATACGCGATCTCGGGGTGACCGCGCTCTGGCTGCTGCCTTTCTATCCATCGCCCTTGCGCGACGACGGCTACGATATCGCGGATTACCGCCAAATCAATCCCATGTACGGCCGCATGCGCGACTTCCGGCGCTTCGTGCAGGCGGCTCACGAGCGCGGACTGCGGGTGATCACGGAGCTGGTCGTCAACCACACGTCCGATCAGCACCCCTGGTTCCAGCGCGCCCGGGAGGCCAAGCCGGGCTCGGCGGTGCGCCACTTCTACGTGTGGAACGACGACGACGACAAATACCCTGAAACCAGGATCATCTTCCTGGACAGCGAGTCGTCGAACTGGGCCTGGGACCCGGTCGCCAAGGCCTACTACTGGCACCGCTTTTACTCGCACCAGCCCGACCTCAACTTCGACAACCCAAGGGTCCTGCGCGAGGTGATCAGGGTGCTGCGCTTCTGGCTCGACATGGGAGTCGACGGGCTGCGCCTAGACGCGGTGCCTTACCTGTGCGAGCGGGAGGGCACGAACAACGAGAACCTGCCCGAGACCCATGCGATCCTGAAGCAGATCCGGGCTGCCATGGACGCGCACTATCCGGACCGTCTGCTACTCGGCGAGGCTAATCAGTGGCCGGAGGATACCCAGGAGTACTTCGGCAACGGCGACGAATGCCACATGGCATTCCACTTCCCCCTGATGCCACGCATGTACATGGCGATCGCCCAGGAGGATCGGCACCCGATCACCGACATCATGCGCCAGACTCCGGAGATTCCGGAGAACTGCCAATGGGCGATCTTCCTGCGCAATCACGACGAACTGACGCTCGAGATGGTCACCGACCAGGAGCGGGACTATCTCTGGAATTTCTATGCCGCGGACCGGCGCATGCGCATCAATCTCGGCATACGCCGCCGCCTCGCCCCGCTGCTCGAAAACGATCGGCGCAAGATCGAACTGATGAACGGCCTGCTGCTGTCGATGCCGGGCACGCCGATCATCTACTATGGCGACGAGATCGGCATGGGCGACAACATCTTCCTCGGGGATCGCGACGGCGTGCGTACGCCGATGCAATGGTCGCCCGACCGCAACGCCGGTTTTTCCCGCACGGATCCGGAACGGCTCTACCTACCGGCGATCATGGATCCGATCTACGGGTTCGACTCGGTCAACGTCGAGGCCCAGCAGCGCAGCCCCTCCTCGCTGCTCAACTGGATGAAGCGGCTGATCGCCGTGCGCCAGGGGCACCAGGCGTTCGGACGTGGCAAACTGATTTTTCTCTATCCCGGCAATCGCAAGGTTCTCGCCTATCTGCGAAGCCACGAGGGTGAGACCATCCTGTGCGTTGTCAACCTTTCACGCCGGGCACAGGCGGTCGAACTGGATCTCTCGGCCTACCGCGGGCACGTGCCGATCGAGCTGCTCGGCCGCAATGCCTTTCCACCGATCGGCGACCTGCCCTACCTGCTGACCCTGCCGGCCTATTCCTTCTACTGGTTCATTCTCGCGGAGGAGGCCCACGTGCCGGCGTGGCACGAAGAGATCCCCGAGCCCATGCCGGAGTTCGTCACC
>CAZDBC010000632.1:1629-2174 GCA_964503295.1 uncultured Kiloniellaceae bacterium
GCGCGAAGGCTGGCGCGACCTGACCAGTGACAAGGCCATCGGCGAGCTCGAGCGATCGATCCTCCCGCGCTACCTGCCCAAGCAGCGTTGGTTCGCTGCCAAGGACGAAACCATCGAAGCGACACGGCTGGCCGCCTGGGCCGAGATCCCAGGCGACGGCGAAAGCTATCTCCTTACGGAGATCGACGTCGAGTTCGAGAAGGTCAACAAGAACTCGGCGACGCAGCGATACGCGCTGCCGCTGGCAGTGTCCTGGGACAGCGATGCCGGCACCTCGGCCTCGCCCTTGCTGCCTTTCACCGTGGCCAAGGCGCGACGCGCGGCCAAGATCGGCGCGATCTACGATGCACTGGCCGGTCCCGGCTTCCCGCGCGCCGTGGTTCGGGCGATGCGGCGCAACCGGGAGACCGCAGCCTCGGGGGGCCAACTGCGCTTCCGCGGTTCGACCGGCCTGGAGACGCTGTCCCTCGACACGCAGCCGGAGGTGCGTCGACTGACCGCCGAACAGAGCAACACCTCGGTACTGATCGGCGACCGGGCGATGC
>CAZDBC010000633.1:0-2162 GCA_964503295.1 uncultured Kiloniellaceae bacterium
TTTGTCAGCGTCAACGGCGCCCTCTTTCCCTTCCGCGGCATGGCCGGTCAGGTCTTTCCCTCGATGGCGCGTATGCTGCTGGTCAATCCGGTCTCGCCCCATGTCTTCGCGCTCGGAGCGGGCAACCGCCGGCGCGTCGAGCGCCTGCTGACCGAGACCGGCTCGCGCATCGACGAGGCGGGCGTCCGCCTCTATCAGCGCCTGTTGCGTCAGCCCGGGCACGTGGCCGGCGCCCTCGCCATGATGGCCAACTGGAATCTCGAGCCTCTGGTCGAGGACCTGCCGCGACTTGAGGTGCCGCTGCTGCACCTCGCCGGCGCCAACGACCGCGCGGTGCCGCCGAGCGAGGGCGACCGGCTCGCCCGCCGCCTGCCGGCCGTCGAGATCGGCCGCCTGCCCGGCCTCGGGCATCTGGCGCACGAAGAGGATCCCGAAACCGTTGTCGACTCGCTCCTGGATTTTGCCGCGCGGGTCGGCGCCCTGGCCGGGAGCGAAGCTTCGCGGCAGCGGGATCCGATCGAGCGGTAGCGGCCGCGCAGCGGGCTTGCGCTAATCAACTTTACACTCTTTAATGTCAATAAATGTTGACAGCTCTCGAACCGCCGCCTGCTCGGACTTTGCCGGATCGCCGCCCGCACGCGGTGATCATCGGCACCGGCTTCGGCGGCCTGGCCGCGGCGGTCCGGCTCGGCGCGCGCGGCTACCGCTGCACCCTGATCGAGCGGCTCGACCGGCCGGGCGGCCGCGCGGCGGTCTACCGGCAGGACGGCTTCACCTTCGATTCGGGCCCTACCATCGTCACCGCCCCCTTCCTGTTCGAGGAACTGTGGAAGCTCTGCGGCCGGCGCATGGCCGATGACGTCGAGCTGCGCGCCCTGTCGCCCTTCTATCGCATCCATTTCAACGACGGCGAGACCTTCGCCTGCTCCGACGATCCCGCAGCCATGCGGGCCGAGGTCGCGCGCCTGTCGCCCGGCGACGTCGCCGGCTACGAGCGCTTCTTCGCCGAGACGGCGGCCATCTTCCGCGTCGGCTTCGAGGAGCTGGGTGACCAGCCCTTCGGCTCCCCGCTGGACATGCTGCGGGTGCTGCCCGACCTGATCCGCCTGCGCGCCGACCGCACGGTCTACGGCCATGTCGCGCGGCACGTGCGCGACCCGCGCCTGCGCATCGCGCTCTCGTTCCATCCCCTGTTCGTCGGCGGCAACCCGTTCCGCGTGACCTCGATCTACAGCCTGGTCGCCTTCCTCGAGCGGCGCTGGGGCGTTCATTTCGCCATGGGCGGGACCGGGCGGCTGGTCGGCGGTCTGGTCGACCTGATCGTCGGCCAGGGCGGTACCTTCCACTTCGGCGAGGAGGTGGCGGAGATCCTGGTGCGAAACGGGGCCGCGCGCGGCGTGCGCCTCGCCTCCGGGCGCAAGATCGCCGCCGACATCGTGGTCTCCAACGCCTGCTCCGCCTGGACCTACCGCAAGCTGCTGCCGGCGGCTGTCCGCCGCCGCTGGACCGATCGGCGGATCGAGCGGGCGCGCTATTCCATGAGCCTCTTCGTCTGGTACTTCGGCACCCGGCGGCGCTATGCGGACGTCGACCATCATTCCATCCTGATGGGGCCACGCTACCGCGAACACCTGGCCGACATCTTCGACCGCAAGCACCTGGCAGAGGATTTCAGTCTCTACCTGCACCGGCCGACGGCGACCGATCCTTCGCTTGCGCCGCCCGGCTGCGATGCCTTCTACGTGCTCTCGCCGGTGCCCCATCTCGATGCCGGGATCGACTGGACCCTTCAGGCCGAGCCCTATCGCCGCGCGATCGCCAAGCGCCTTTCGGAGACTCTGCTGCCCGGCCTCGAGGATCAGATCGTCACCTCGCGCGTGATGACGCCGCAGGATTTCGGCGACCGTCTCTTGTCGATGCGCGGCGCCGCCTTCGGATTGGAGCCGACCCTGACCCAGAGCGCCTGGTTCCGGCCCCACAACCGCAGCGAGGAGGTCGAGCGCCTTTATCTGGTCGGAGCCGGCACCCATCCGGGCGCCGGCCTGCCGGGCGTGCTGTCCTCGGCGCGCGTACTCGACCGGTTGGTGCCCCATGGCGATGTCCTGGCCTGAGCGCGATGCCGCGCAGGCGGCCGATCGGGCCGCCTGCCGGGCCGCCATCCG
>CAZDBC010000634.1:0-2161 GCA_964503295.1 uncultured Kiloniellaceae bacterium
GATCCGCATCAGCCATTCCTGGATGGGGTTCGTCGCCTACACCTTCGACACGCTGGCCCACATCGGGCGCCACGACGGTCTTTGGTACGCCATGGGCTACTGCGGCTCGGGCGTGTCCATGGCGAGCTATCTGGGCATGCGGGTCGGCCAACAACTCCTCGGCCGCGCCGAAGGGGCGACCGCATTCGACGGCCTCGACTTTCAGACCCGACCCTTCTACAGCGGCAATCCCTGGTTCCTCTCGGCCTCGGTGCTCTACTACCGCTGGCGCGACCGGCGCGGCCGGTGACGGCGGGCAAACGCACGACCACGTCGGGGCAGCGGAGAGGGGGACGGAATGGTATGTCAGTTTGTTGAGAATGGCCCTTTATCGAGGACCATTCTGGACGCCTACTACCATCCAGGCTGCCGCCGCCGTCGGTGCGCCCGCGATTCGCGAGAGCGCCGGCATGATCGGGCGGTGTCCACAGACGATCACGTCTCGAAGAAGCACAGCAAGAGGGAGACCAGGGAGATGGAGAGGGCAGGACATTCACACACGCAAGGCCGGCGCCGCGGTGCGCTGCGCGGCCTGGGCCTGGCGGCCGGAATCCTGGCGGCCGGCGCTCTCTCGGCCGGGCCGGCCGCGGCCGAGGGTACACTGACGATCGCGTCGTGGGGCGGATCCTATCAGGAGGCGCAGAGCAAGGCGCTGTTCCAGCCGGCGGCCACGGCGATGGGCATCGAGATCGTCGAGGAGACCTACGGCGGCATGTCCGACGTCCGCCTGAAGTACAAGGCGGGCGCGGTGACCTGGGACATCGTCGCCAGCGGCTCGGGCAGCGCCGCGCGCGCCGGGGCAGAGGGCATTCTGGAGCCGCTCGACTATGACATCATCGACGTTTCCAACTTCTACGACGGCCTGGCCATGGAGTACTGCGTCGGCGGCGATGTCTTCTCGACCGTCATGGCCTGGAACACCGCGACCTACGGCGAGAACGGCCCCAAGAACTGGGCCGACTTCTGGGACGTCGAGAAGTTCCCGGGCACGCGCTCCTACCGCAACAAAGTCGCCGGCGCGCTCGAGCCGGCGCTGATGGCCGACGGCGTACCGCCCGAGAAGGTCTATGAGGTGCTGTCCTCCGAGGGCGGCATCGAGCGGGCGATCGACAAGATCCGCGAGCTCAAGCCGCACATCGCCGTGTGGTGGTCCTCGGGCGCACAGCACGCCCAGCTCATGAAGGACGGCGAGGTCGACATGGTGACCGGCTGGAACGGCCGCTTCGACGTCGCCAGGCAGGACGGCGCCAAGGTCGACTACACCTTCAACCAAGCCCTGCTCGACTTCGACTGCTTCGCCGTGCCGAAAGACGCGCCGAATCGCGATCTGGCCATGAAGTTCCTGGCCGAGATCAGCAAGCCGAAGTATCAGGCGGAGCTGACCAAGTACATCACCTACGGCCCGACCAACAAGGCGGCCTATGACATGGGGCTGGTGCCGTCCGAGGTTGCCGAGCAGTTGCCGTCGCATCCGGACAACGCGGCCAAGCAGCTTCCGATCGACACGGAGTGGTACATCAAGCACGAGGCCGAGGCTTCCGCCGCCTATCAGGATATGCTGACCGAATAGGCCAGGCAGCGTCGACCGGGAGGGGCGGGCCCGTCGGCCGCCCCTCCCGTCGCGTTTTTGACGCGAGGAGATTGCAAACAGTGAACGAGGCCGCGACGGGCGTTGCGCTGCCGATCACCATTCGTCACGTCACGAAGCGATACGGCAGCAAGGTCACCGCGCTCGACGACGTCAATCTCGAGGTGCGCAGCGGGGAGTTCCTGACCCTGCTCGGCCCGTCGGGCTCCGGCAAGACGACCCTGCTGATGGTGCTTGCCGGCTTCACCCGGCCGACGCACGGCAGCATCCTGTTCGGCGACCTCGAGGTCGTGCGCATGCCGCCGCACAAGCGCGACGTCGGCATGGTGTTCCAGAACTACGCCCTGTTTCCCCACATGACGGTCGCCGGCAACGTCGCCTTTCCCTTGCGCCTGCGCAAGGTGCCCCGCGACGAGATCGAGCGCCGCGTCGCCACTGCGCTGGAGACCGTCCAGCTCGGCGACTACGGCAGCCGCCGGGTCGACGAGCTGTCGGGCGGCCAGCGCCAGCGCGTCGCCCTGGCGCGTGCGATCG
>CAZDBC010000635.1:0-2160 GCA_964503295.1 uncultured Kiloniellaceae bacterium
AGCGGCCCCGCACTGGAATTTATCTCGATTATCTCTGGCGCGCGCTGGACATTAAGTTCAGCGACGCCGACACGAGTAGATACATCGCCGAGGATGTTTGCGCACTGGCAGGGACCCACAGTCTGAGTCTCAGAGGCGTCGAGCGCGTGGTAGTACACATTGTGCTGGTCTCTGCAGCATTGGGGGCGAGGGGCCTAGTTGTTGCACCTCTCGTAGCTGGACTTTCTGTGATGCGTCAGATCCGTCCAACTCTATATGCCAAGGCCAAAGCTAAGGACTTAACCTGGGAGGACGTACGGGACTTTCTTGGGCCGGGACTTGATGAATGGTCTCTCGATTGGTGGAGGCTTGTTACCGGTGCTCAGATCGAAGACGAGGAGCGAAGGCAAGGATATCAGAGAGAGTTGGCTAGATTTCGTCTCAGAGAGCCAACTGATCTTCTTCCGCTCATCGCAGACCTGATCGACAATCTGGTCCGGCGACCACGTGCTGAGCAGTTCTGATTCGGTCGCACCTGGACTTACAATGATTTCGGACAAGTTGGGTTGTTCGTGTTGCGATCAGTGGTCCGGGATAATCTTGCCCAACCCATGGCGCCAACATTTTTTCTGCATGGAAGGAATCTTGTCGGGGCCGAATGTCGCAGCACCCGCTAACGTGGTTGCAGGATGGGATACGGGGTATTGCGGAACCGATTGCAGTGCCAAAGATGGAGAGTTGCCTACGCTCACCGCTAAACACGGGCGTTCGGGTAGAAATTCGACCGGTTACGAGTCAAGTGCCGCAAGACGTTCATACGTCTTAATATGCTCAGTCGAACGGGTTGCTGATCGGGTCGAACGCCGCACTGACTGTCGCCCGGTTGAGGCGACTACACCCTACACCCGCTCCTGCACGCCCTCCGGCGGCACCACCAGCTTCTTGTAGAGGTGCCAGGTGGTGTGGCCGAGCACCGGCAGCACCACGACCAGGCCGAGGAAGGCCGGCGCCATGGCGAGGATCAGCAGCGCCGTCACGCAGGCGGCCCAGCCGATCATCGGCCCCGGGCTGGTCACCACCGAACGCACGCTGGTGATCATAGCCGTCACCACGTCGAGCTCGCGCTCGAGCAAAAGCGGGAACGACACCACCGTGATCGAGAACAGCACCAGCGCCAGCAGGGCCCCGACGACGTGGCCGACCGCCAGGAAGGCCAGGCCCTCGGGCGTGGTGAACACCACCTCGAGGAAGCCGGCCAGCGTCGAGGGCGTGCGAAAGCCCAGGAAGATCGCCAGCCACAGGCGCACCTGGTACATCCAGATCCACAGCACGAACAGCGTGACGAAGGCCATGAAGCCGAGCTGGCGGTTGCGCTGCGCCCAGATCACGCCGAGCACGCCGGCCCAGTCCAGGGCACGCCCCGCCGCGCGCCGCCGGCTGACCTCGTAGAGCCCGGTCGCGGCGAACGGCCCGATCAGCGCGAAGCCGATGCCCAGCGGGTAGGCCAGGTAGGCCATGCCGTAGGCGTAGGCGAGCAGCACGATGGCCAGCCCCGCGCCGGCGTAGAGCCCGCCGAAGAAGAGGCCGTAGGCGGGCGCCGCGCGGACGTCGGCGAGGCCGGCGGCCAGGGCGTCGAGAATGTCGCCGACGCCGATGCGCCGCACCTGCGGCATGCCCTGACGGGCCTGGACCTGCTCGCTCATGGCCTCATGGCTCCCGACCCCTGGCGGCCGGCCTCATGGCTCCCGGCCTCATGGCTTCCGGCCTGTGCCGCCCGGCGCGACCGCGCGCTCGGCCCCGGCCGCGCGTCTGCGACCGCAGCCGGCATAGTAGCGCTTTTCCCGCCCGGCCTTAACCTCGGGCAAGCGCCCGCGCCCCGCCGGCGCCGCGCCCGCCCGCTTGGGCACACTTCCGCCCGCCGCACCGCCCCGCCTCGGGCCCGCCTCCGCCCGCAGCACCGCCCCGCCTCGGGCCCGCCTCCGGCCCACGCCCGCCCGTCGGGTTGCATCCGCCGCCCGAATGCGCAATGTTTTGTTTCAGATTCCCTTAAGCCCAAGGTAGGCGATTTGATTTGATCGGGGCGAGAGGGTGGGTCAGCCTTGTGCCAAGGCACGGCCAAGGCACGGCCAAGGCACGGCCAAGGCACGGTCAAGGCACGGCCAAGGCACGCCGGGCCATGCC
>CAZDBC010000636.1:0-2160 GCA_964503295.1 uncultured Kiloniellaceae bacterium
GTCCAGCCCACCGCCTCGCCGGTCGTCGGCTCGTACGCCTGCAGGAACGTCCCGCCCCACACCCGCTGCCCCTCGACCATCAGCTCCAGGTCGCCCAGCAGGTCGGGCGTGAACTCGACATACGCCTCGCGCACGCCGAACAGCTCGCCCAGACCCAGCCCCGGCTGCTGCGGGTCCACGTGCCCCCGCCCGTCGAAATAGCCCGGACAGCCCTCGCTGATCAGGGTGCCGCCCGCCGCCACCCAGACCTCGAGCCGCTCGGCCACGGCCTGGGGCAGCATCACGGGATAGGGCAGGTAGAGCAGATCGTAGCCGTCGATATCCTCGACGTGCACCCAGTCGGCCTGAACGTTGTGGGAGAAAAAGCCGCGGTAGGCGCCGTGCAGCGAGGCGGCATAGAGCTCGGTGTGGCCCTGCTGGGCGTAGGCAAAGCGCTCCGTCTCGGGCACGTAAACGATGCCGATCTCCCCCTGCACCGGCCGGGCCTGCCAGAGCGCGGCCTGCTCGGGGGCCGTGGCCCATTGGGCGATGCGGGCGGCCATCTCGGAGCGGGGCGTGCGGGAGCCGTCCATGCCGTAGGGGCCAAAGGCGCCGAACAGCGGCCCGTCCAGCAGCGGCCGCCAGCGCAGATAGAACAAGCCGGTAGCGCCGCACATAAAGCTGACCAGGTCCCAATAACGTACGTCCTCGGGTGAAGCAATACGCCCCTCGTCGCGGGGCTTGTTCAGCACGTTGCCTTGCAACCAGAGCGGCCCGGCGTAGGCCTCGGCGTGCCAGAAGGCCTTGCCCCGCGAGGCGGCGCGAATCAGGTCCATGGCGTGGACTTGCTTCCACGGCTCGTCGCCGTGGCGGGACGAGCCCCACGTCACGCCGTACGAGTCGGCCACCTCGGCCGCACGCCAGTCGTCGGCGGCATAGCCCGCCGCCCGCGTCAGCGCCCCCGCCACCCCGTGCGCCACGATCGGGTGCGCCGGGTCCACCTCCCGAATGATATCGTACCGCCACTGCATCAGCCGATAGGCGTTGTCCACGCGAAAGGCCAGCCAGTCCAGCACGTCCGGGTACGGCCCCACCTGCCGCGGCGGCTGCACGTCCGCCCATTCGGTCAGGCTGTGCCGCTGCCACCTCTCGGCCACCGTCCGCAGGTCGCCATACTTGCGCTGGAGCCACTCCCGAAAGCGCTGAGCCGTCCCCTCGCAGTAGCAGACGTCCTCCCAAAAGGTGCACTCGTTCCAGATATCGTAACCCCCCAGCCCGGGGTGGTCCTTGTAGCGCTCGGCCAGCGCCCGCAGCCACCCCTCGGCCAGCTCTTGCACCTCGGGGTTGTCCAGACAGAGCCCGGGAAAGCCGCCGGTGACGCAGGAGCCCGACATGCTCGAAGTCAGCTTGACGCGGGCGCGGGTTTCGTAGCGGGCGTGGGGGTGGCGGGTAAAGGCCCACTCGGGGGCGGCGGTGGTCATCTCGGCGATGACGGTCTTGATCCCGTGCTTGGCGGCCAGGTCGAGCTGGCGGTCGTAATCGGCCCAGTCAAAGCTGTCGGGCGCAGTCTGGATGGCGCTCCAGAGGAACCAGTGGCGAAAGGCGTTATAGCCGTCCTCGGCGGCGGTGGCATAGTCGCGGGCCCAGTCGCCCTCGGGTGGGTTGGACTTGCGAAAGTACACAGCGCCGTATGGAAAAGCGGGCAGGTGCTGGCTCATGGGCTCCTATCGGGCGTGGCGTGTAAGTTCGGTCAGACTGTATGATAGCGAGCGGTGATGAGAGCGACAAGCAAAAGCCCAGGGCAACTGCATCAAAGCATTCAGGACCTCCCTTACGAAGGGTAATAGGACGGTCCAGGCATCGACCAGTCTGCCGCCCGGACATAAACACGTTGGCCTTCGGCCAAGTGCATGCGTCTCGGGCTAATTCGAATAGGCGTCCCTGCGGGACTTTATCCCAGAAAAGTCACGTCCGCTGGGTATCCGCATAGCCTATGCATTCACCATGCGAATGCCAGAGGCGCATCTTCACATTAGCCCGGTGATTCATCACCGGGCGGACGGGCGATAAGACGCTGTATGATCGATTATGGCAGAGTCCAAGGGGCTTGTCTTGATGCAATTGCCCCGAGCAAAAGCCCTTGCCTTCAGGAGACGCGGAGGCAAGGGCTTTGATTGACGA
>CAZDBC010000637.1:0-2145 GCA_964503295.1 uncultured Kiloniellaceae bacterium
GCGCCTCGCGGGGCCGGGCGTCATGCTGTGCACGGGTCCCTTCGTCAGCCGGGTCCGCAGCCGCATCTCGGTGGTGATCGAAGGAATCGCATTGCTCTATGCCGACTATCCCGTCGCCGCCGAGGGCGAGTTTGCCGACTACGACGTCGCCCTGGTGCGGCCGCTGGGTCCGCGGCGCTGGCTGCGGCCCCAGGTCAACTTCCTGTTCGACGGGCAGTCCGTTTTCAAGCCGCTGCCGCTGGCCCAGGCCCTGCCCCTGCTCGAATGGGGTCTCAACTGGTGCATCGGCAACCACGCCCACCAGTTCCTGATCGTCCACGCCGCGGTGGTGGCAAGAGGCGGGCAGGCGGTCCTGCTGCCGGGGCCGCCCGGATCGGGCAAAAGCACCCTGACCGCCTATCTGGTGCACAAGGGCTGGCGCCTGCTGTCCGACGAGCTCGCCCTTCTGTCGCTCGGCGGCGACCGGGTCACGCCGCTGGCGCGGCCGATCAGCCTCAAGAACGAGTCGATCGAGGTGATCGCGGAACTGCTGCCCGAGGCGAGGCTCAGCCGCAAGGCCGAGCACACGGGCAAGGGGACGGTGGCCCTCCTGAAAGCGCCGGTCGACAGCGTCGCGCGGGCGGAGGAGCAGGCACGGCCGGCCTGGATCGTCTTTCCCCGTTTCGAGGCGGGTTCGGGTGCCGACCTTCGCCCGCGTTCCAGAGCCGACACCCTGATCGAGGTCGGGCGCAACGCCTTCAACTACAGCATTCACGGGCGCACCGGTTTCGATGCCCTCTGCCGTCTCATGGATGCTTGCGACTGCTACGACCTGACCTATGGCGATCTGGAGGCGGCGCTCGACGTCTTTGCCGACCTGGCGCGCGGCTCCGTGCGGGAGGTCGTTGCATGAGTGCGGCGAGGGCCCGGGGAGAGGATCGCTCCTTGCTCCTGAGGCTGCTGCGCGCGCCGGACCGCGGCACGGAGCTGACACCGGCCGAGTGGGAGCTGGTCGTGCGTCAGGGGGCCAGGGCCGGGGTGCTCGCGCGGCTGTGCGTTCTGTTCGAGGACCGGGAGCTTCTGGAGCAAATGCCCGAACGGCCGCGCCGCCATCTGGAGGCCGCGCGGACGCTCGCCTTGAAGCAGGTCCGCGACGTGCGCTGGGACGTGATCTGCCTCGAACGCCTGCTCGCCGGCCTCGAGGTTCCGATCATTCTCCTCAAGGGCGCCGCCTATGTCATGGCCGATCTGCCGCCGGCCCGCGGCCGCCTGTTCGGCGACATCGACATCATGGTGCCGCTTGAGCGCATCGAGGAGGTCGAGCGGACACTTTTGGACGACCAGTGGTTCGCCGTCGTCAAAGACCCCTACGATCAGCGCTACTACCGGCGCTGGACGCACCAGATCCCGCCGCTGCAGCACATGAAGCGCGATACGGTTCTGGACGTCCACCACACGATCGTCCCGCCAACCGCGCGCAGCGCGGTCGCCGCCGACCCTCTTGCCGAGGCGAGCCGGCCGCTCGCGGACGGCGGCCGGCTGCGCGTGCTGAGCCCGGCCGATATGGTGCTGCACAGCGCGGTCCATCTCTTCAACGAGGGCGAGTTCGACCGCGGCCTGAGGGACCTGCTCGACATCGCCGATCTGCTGGACCACTTCGGCACCGCACCCGACTTCTGGCCGGAGCTGATCGGGCGGGCCGAGGCCCTGGGCCTGACCGGACCGTTCCAGCTTGCGCTGCGCCAACTCGATCGGCTGCTTGCCCTTCCGCTGCCGCAGGCTGCTCGGGAGGCGTCCCAAAGATGGCGGGGGTCGCCGGCCCGGCGCCGGCTGTTCGATGCGCTGCTCGACCGCGCCATGCTGCCCGACCATCCAAGCTGCGACGATCCTTGGACGGGGAGCACGCGCTGGCTGCTCTACGTGCGCGCCCACTACCTGCGCATGCCGCTGCACCTGCTTCTGCCGCACCTTCTGCGCAAGGCCGTCGTTCGCCCGCGTCCGGCCTGATCGTCCTGTTTTAGGCCCCTGTCTGGCTGAAAAGTCTGGCCGACGAAGGGCTCAACGAAGAGGGTGACAGGCCGGTTGCGGCGCCAGCTCGAAGGGACCGACGTCCGGACGACCGTCCGCGCGGGCGCGGCCGCAGAAGTCCCTGGACGGATCCGTCAG
>CAZDBC010000638.1:0-2137 GCA_964503295.1 uncultured Kiloniellaceae bacterium
CTCCTGGTCTGGTACGGGGTGCGCCGCGTGCGCCGCCGCCTGTCGCGCAACGCCAACCGCTCCGGGCGTGACATGGCTTAGCCGGAGCCGTCCGCCGGCCCTGTCCGTGCCGCCTCGTGAGACGGAATATCGCAGTGCCGGCGCTTGTTTGGGCCTGCCAAGTTGGCTAGCTTCCCTACCAAGCCGGAGGGGCAGTTGGGGGAGAAATCGACCGCGAGGTGGATGGGTCGATTCTCGCTCGCGGCTGCGCCCGGCTCGTGATCGGCGACGGCATGTCGGGTGCGGTTGGACCGTGTGGCCGATGCGACGCGGCGACCCGGCCGGCGCTTTGCAAGGGAAATGCAGGCATGAAGCTATTGCACGGTCTCACATCGTTCAGCGCGCGCGCCGCCGCATTCCTTGCCGCGGCAGTGGCCATGGATCCGGCGTTGGCCGCGGCGCCGCAGGATTGGCAGCTCGGCCTGCAGCCGCCGGCCACGCCGATTGCCGAGCGCATGCAGGACTTCCACAACCTGTTGTTGTGGATCATTTCCTTGATTACCCTCTTCGTCCTGGTTCTGCTCGTGGTCGTGATGTGGCGCTTCTCCGAGCGCCGCAATCCGACCCCCACGCGGACCTCCCATAACACCCTGCTGGAGGTCGCCTGGACCACGGTGCCGGTCGTGATCCTTGTGGTCATCGCGATTCCCTCTTTGCAGCTGCTCTACTTTCAGGACGAGACGCGGGACGCCGATCTCACGATAAAGGCGATCGGCAAGCAGTGGTATTGGACCTACGAGTATCCCGACAACGGCAACTTCACCTTCGACGCCTATCCGGTGCTCGACGAGGACCTGCAGCCCGGGCAGAAGCGGCTGCTCAGCACCGACAATCCGCTGGTGATTCCCTCCGAGACCAAGATCCGGTTTCTGGTCACGGCGGGCGACGTCCTGCACGCCTTTGCCGTCCCCGCCTTCGGCATCAAGACTGACGCCGTGCCGGGCCGGCTCAACGAAACCTGGGCTTTCGTGCCGGCCAAGTTCGACGGCCAGACCTTCTATGGTCAGTGCTCGGAGCTGTGCGGTACCGGGCATGCGCACATGCCCATTGAGATCAAGGTGGTGTCGCGCGACGACTACGCCGCGTGGGTGGAGGATGCACGGGCGCGCTTTGCCCGCATCGACCAGCCCCTCGACGCGGCGCCCCGTCCGGTCGAGCAAGCCGGCGAAGGGGGAGTGCTTACGCCCGCACGCGTCGCCCCCGCACG
The DNA here is from genome assembly GCA_964503295.1 of uncultured Kiloniellaceae bacterium. Taxonomy (GTDB): domain Bacteria; phylum Pseudomonadota; class Alphaproteobacteria; order Kiloniellales; family Kiloniellaceae; genus CAZDBC01. Next base: position 1,247 of record CAZDBC010000638.1, read on the forward strand.
CGTCGCCCCCGCACGCGTCGCCGAGGCGGCCGAACGCACGAACTGAATGCCTGGAAGCGAGGCTGAAAAGATGACGAACGAAAGCGGTTCCGCGGCCGGCCACGGCCATGGCGAGGCCCACGCGCACGAGGACCATAAGCCCGGCTTCTTCGTGCGCTGGTTCTGCTCGACCAACCACAAGGACATCGGCACGCTCTATCTGGTTTTTGCCATCATCGCCGGCCTGATCGGCGGCCTGTTCTCGGTCATCATGCGGCTGGAGCTGCAGGAACCGGGCGTCCAGTATCTGCTTGCCGGCTCCGACCCTGACGGCCAGCTGTGGAACGTGATCATCACGGCGCACGGCCTGATCATGGTTTTCTTCGTGGTCATGCCGGCCTTGATCGGCGGCTTCGGCAATTGGTTCGTGCCGCTCATGATCGGCTCGCCCGACATGGCCTTTCCGCGCATGAACAACATCTCGTTCTGGCTGCTGGTGCCGGCCTTTCTTCTGCTGCTCGGCTCGGCCTTCGTCGGCACCGGCGCGGGCACTGGCTGGACGGTCTATCCGCCGCTGTCTTCGGCGCTCGGCCATTCCGGCCCGGCGGTGGACATGGCGATCTTCGCCCTGCATCTGGCGGGCGCTTCCTCCATTCTGGGTGCGGTCAACTTCATCACGACCATCTTCAACATGCGTGCCCCGGGAATGACCCTGCACAAGATGCCGCTGTTCGTGTGGGCGATGCTGGTGACGGCCTTCCTGCTGCTGCTCGCGGTTCCGGTGCTGGGCGGCGCGATCACCATGCTGCTGACCGACCGCAACTTCGGCACCACTTTCTTCGATCCGGCCGGTGGCGGCGACCCGCTGCTGTTCCAGCATCTCTTCTGGTTCTTCGGCACCCCGAAGTCTAC
>CAZDBC010000639.1:0-1703 GCA_964503295.1 uncultured Kiloniellaceae bacterium
ACCACCAAAAGGCCGCGGGTGCGAGCAGCACGGTGAGCGCGATCGCCTGATAGGCCATGATGGTGATCGAGCGCTCGGTCCGGGTGAGCACGCGCAGCGAGATCTGCACGAAGGCGACGGCGAAGGCCGACAAGAGCGCGAGCAGCGCGTAACCGTTCACGCCCGCGGTCGAGGGTTGCACGACGATCAGCACGCCCACGAAGCCCACCGCCGTGGCCGCCCAGCGCTGGGGGCCCACCACTTCCTGCAGAAGCAGCGTCGCCAGCACGGTGACGAACAGCGCCTTGGCGAAGCTGATCGCCGTGGCGTTGGCGAGCGGCAGATGGACCAGCGCCTCGAAGCCCGCGAGCATCGCCACCATCGCGCCGAGGACGCGAAAGGCGTGCAGGCCGGGCCGTCGCGTCCTGAGCGCGTCGGGGAAGTTCCGCCGCAGCATCGGCGCGATGAAGCCCAGCATGACGAGCTGGCGGAAGAACAGAATCTCCACCACCGGCAGACGCTCGCCCAACAGCTTGATGAGCGTCATCATGACGGTGAAGAGCACGACGGCGAGAGCGACCCAGAGGCTGCCCTGCACGTTCGGCGACAACGCCGCCCACCGCCCGCGCCAGCGGCCGATCGCGGACGGGTCGGATGACGGCGTTGGATCGCTCGCCGAAGACAAGGGTACCTCGCGCTGCTCTGAGCGCGGCAGCATAGGCTGGACGGTCGCCGGCGAGACCGGCGCCAAGGTGCCGGCTGGTTTGCACGGGCGCGCACCCCGGCGGCCGCGTCAGCCGTTGGTGACCACCCGCATGCCGCTGCCCGAGGGCTCGAGCTCGCCGTCGCGCCGCCGCCCGCCGGTGTAGCCATAGGCGCGCCGAAGTGCGTCCGCGAAACGGCGTTCGCCGGCGTCGGTCAGCGTGTCATCCCCGTTCACCAGGCCTTCTCGAACGAGATGCCGCCGCAAGCGTCGATCGCTGTCGGCGACCGCGTCCGGGGCGAGCCGGCGCCACGCGGCGGTTTCGAGTTCACCGAGGGGAACCCCGGCGAGCTCCTCGAGCCGGCTTCCGACCAGCTTCACCAGGGCGTAGTCGGTGGCGTCGTCGACGCCCAAGAGCTCCGTCGACGCCGCCGCCACGATCCACAATCCCGCGCCGAGGACGAGGCCGACCGAGGCCACCAGCGCGTAGACGAAGAGATCCTCGCCGGTCGGCAGGCGGTTCTCGAAGTGCAGCATGAGCATGAAGGTGACGACGACGAGCATGGCCGGCACGCCCAGCGTGAACAGCACCATGTGCCAGCCCCGCACCCCGGCCCGCTGGCCCGCCGGCTCGTCGAGAGCGACGGCCGCGGCGAGACCGACCGCGGCGCCCAGAAAGCCGAAGACCAGCCGCCTTGGCCAGTTCGGATCGAGGCCCAAGATGCCGGCGAGCTCGACGCCGGCCATGACGGCGGTTCCCGCGAGGAGACCGGCGAGCGGCATCAAGGTCAGCGGCGTCAGCGCGCGCCGTTCCCACGGCAGGCGGAAGGGCCACCAGGTCTCGCTCGCCGCTCCCCGGCAGACGAAGACGACCGCCGCCGGCAGCCACAGCAGGAGCCACAGCACGAGCGCCGTGTTGCGGGCGTTCTCAGGGCCCTGGATCTCCGCCGGCAGGGCGTAGCCCAGCCCCTTCATGCCCCAGAACAGCACGAAGCTAGCGAGCGGGATGGCGAAGAACATG
>CAZDBC010000639.1:1713-2133 GCA_964503295.1 uncultured Kiloniellaceae bacterium
GAAGGCGATCGGGGTCAGCGAGAAGCGGATGCCCACGGTCGCGACGCCGGCGTTGAAGCCGACCTCGGTCAGCCGGCGGGCGATGGCCTGATCGCCGCGCTCGCAGGCGTGGACCAGGCAGACGATGAGCTGCAGCGCGCCGGCGTAGAGGCGCTCGATGCGCTCCACCGTCGCCGTCTCGAACCGGCGCTCGCCGCCCGCCGCCGCCGGGCGAACCTCGCGCCCGATCGCCGCGGCTTCGCGGCGCAGCTCGGCGAGGCGAAGCTCGGGGCGGGCCAAGGTCTGGGCGTAGCGGGTGCCGCCGGTCTCGGCCAGCCGGCCGGCCGCGGCGATCAGGTGCAGCGCCTGGGCCAGGCGCGTCGCCGGCCCGCGCCCGCCGTCTTCGAAGTCCGCCGGGGTGAGCACGCCGTCGTCGACCAG
>CAZDBC010000640.1:0-2129 GCA_964503295.1 uncultured Kiloniellaceae bacterium
AAGCCTTCGATCGCGCCGCGCAGACCATTTCCCAATTCATTCACAGGCTCTCAGTCGAAGAGCGCCGCAGCCGGCTGCGGCGGGTTCGACGACCATTGGAGCATCAGAATTCCCAGCACCACCCAGGTCGCCATCAGCGCGAGGCCGCCCAGGACTGTCAGGATGACCGATGCGAACAGGCCGCCGCTGACGATCACCATGATCGCGAAGCCCTTGTAGAGCCCGCCGAGCCGGTCCTTGGCCTTGAGCAGCATGATCCCCATCCACAGCATCAGCCCGCCATAGGCGATCAGCAGCAACAGCATGACCACCGCGAAGACCCCCAGGCCCGCGGTCATCGCAGTCGCCGCCCCGGGCGCCGCACCCAGCCCGGCGATGCCGAGCACGGCGAAGACCAGACCGGCGGCGGCGATCACGAGCTGGGCGATGGCGACGAGGGTGATCGGGAGGTCGGCCGCATGGAAGCCGGCCGCCTCGTTGAGCTGCTTCTTGAGCACGACCAGGATGAATACCCAGGCTAGGCCCAGCAGCGACTGGAGCAGCGAGCCGATGGAGGCGACGGCCGGCCCGGCGAAGCTCAGCGCAGTGAACACCACCGACAGGGTTGCCAAGACGAAGCACAGGATACCGGCGGTCCGGAGCAGCCCGGGCGACAGCCCCGGCAACATGCCCTCGAGCACACCGCCGCCCGCCCGCGCCACGTCCACCGGCTCGCGGTACGGCACCTGTTCGGCTTCGCGGCGACGGCCGTCCTGGCGATCCCGGGCGCCCGCCCCGGCGCCGCCGTAGGCGCCTGCGGCGGCGAGCAGCCGCGCAATCGTGGTCTCGTAGTCGCCGAAGCGGACGGCGTCGTCGGGGAAGACTTCGGAACTCTCGATGCGCTGCCAGCCGCTGCCGGTGCGCAGCATGGTCCCGTTGGAGCTGCCGAGGTCCGAGAGCTCGTAGGGGCCGCCGCCGAGGTCGCGAAGCTCGGCGTGCCGGCGCGACACCGACTGGTCGGACACGATGATATCGTTGCCGGGCGTGCGCCCGATGGTCCAGCCCGCCATGCCGTCCTCCGCCTCCGCCTTTGCCTGGCGAGGAGAGTACCCGTTCCGGCGAATCGCGGAAAGCGCGGCGGTTTCAGCCCGTCAGCTCGCGCACGTCGGTCAGTCGGCCGGTCACGGCGGCGGCCGCGGCCATCGCCGGGCTGACCAGATGCGTCCGCCCGCCGCGGCCCTGGCGGCCCTCGAAATTGCGGTTCGAGGTCGACGCGCAGCGCTCGCCGGGCTGCAGCCGGTCGGCGTTCATCGCCAGGCACATCGAGCAGCCCGGCTCGCGCCACTCGAAACCGGCCTCGGTGAAGATGCGGTCGAGCCCCTCCTCCTCGGCCTGCGCCTTGACCAGGCCCGAGCCCGGCACGACCAGCGCCTGGACCGAGGACGCCACCCTGCGGCCCTTGGCGATTTCGGCCGCGGCGCGCAGATCCTCGATCCGCGCGTTGGTGCACGAGCCGATGAACACCATGTCCAGCGCGACGTCGGTGAGCGGCGTGCCCGGCTTCAGATCGATGTACTCGAGCGCGCGCAGCATCGCCTTGCGGCGGTTCTCGTCGGGCGCGTCGGCGGGATCGGGCACGCGGCCGGTGATCGGTGCCACGTCCTGGGGCGAGGTGCCCCAGGTGACCTGAGGATCGAGCGCGGCGGCGTCGATCGACACCTCCTTGTCGTAGCGCGCACCGTCGTCGGAAGGCAGCGTCTTCCAGGAGGCGACCGCCGCTTCCCAGGCACCCGCCTTGGGCGCCATCGGGCGGCCCTTGAGGTATTCGAAAGTGGTCTCGTCGGGCGCGATAAGCCCGGCGCGGGCGCCAGCCTCGATCGACATGTTGCACACGGTCATGCGCCCTTCCATCGACAGCGCGCGGATCGCCTCGCCGGCGTACTCGATGACGTGGCCGGTGCCGCCCGCGGTGCCGATGGTGCCGATCACGGCCAGGATCAGGTCCTTCGCGGTGACGTACGGCCCCGGCGCGCCGTCGACGGTGATGCGCAGGTTCCTGGCCGGCTGCTGGATCAGCGTCTGAGTGGCGAGCACATGCTCGACCTCGGAGGTGCCGATGCCGAAGGCGAGCGCGCCGAAGGCGCCGTGGG
>CAZDBC010000641.1:0-2124 GCA_964503295.1 uncultured Kiloniellaceae bacterium
ATCAGCAGCCGTGGGCCCAGCAAGGCGCGCCGCAGGTACTGCTCATACCGCCCCTCCCGCGTCGCCTTCTCCGTATGCGGTACAGGAACGACGCCTTCCGGACGCCGCATGGATCCGGTAGTGCCGATCAGCCGGTCGGCTTGACCAGCATCCGATCGAGATCGACCTTCGGCACGTTCCAGGGCAGCAGCGCCTCGAGGTCCGCTTCGCTCTGCGCGCGGGGCAGCTGCGTGAAGACCCATTTGAAGTAGGCGTAGACGTTCACCCCGTTCAGCTGCGCCGTCTCGGCCAGGCCGTACAGCATCGCGGAACTCTCCGCCCCGCCCACGCTGTCGCTGAACAGCCAGCTCTTCCGCCCCAGGGCGAAGGGCCGGATCGCGTTCTCCACGCCGTTGTTGTCCAGCGGCAGGCGCCCGTCCTCCAGGAACACCGTCAACCGTGGCCACTCGCTGCGCAGGTAGCCGATGGCCTTCCCCAGCAGCGTCTTCGGCGGCACGGACTGCTGCTCGAGCCACACCTCGATCTTCTCGAGGATCGGCGCCGAGTGCTCCGCACGGGCTGCCTTCCGCTGCTCCGGCGACCAAGTCGCCCAGCTCTGCTCGAGACCGTACAGCTTGCCGATCCACGACAGGATCTGCGTCAGCTTCGGACTCGCCGTCCCCTTCGGCAACGCCTTCTGCGCCTCGACGAACTTCCGCCGTGCATGGGCCCAGCAGCCGAGGCCGCGGATCTCCGGGTCTTCCAGTACCGCCCGGTAACCGGCATAGCCATCGGTCTGCAGATAGCCCCGGTAGCCCTTGAGCAACTGGATCGGAACGTGCGATCCACGCCCCGCGTCGTAGTGGAAGTGCACGATGGGCCGACCCTCCGGCGCCGCCCGCAGCACCCACATCCAGCTCTGCGACTTCGCCGGCCGACCGTCCTCCTTCAGGACCTGGACCCGCGTCTCGTCCATTTGCAGCACGTCGTGCGCCCGCAGCATGCGCAGCAGCCGCTCCGACAGGGGCCGGAGGAGCTCCCCGCAGCGGACCATGTGCCGCGCAAGCGTCTGGCGCGGCAGGTCGATGCCCAGGCGGGCGAACTGCTTCTCCTGGCGATACAGGGGCAGGCCGTCGACGTACTTGGCCGTCGCCACGTGGGCCAGCAGGCCCGGGGAAGCGAGGCTCTTGGGAATCGGCTGCGCCGGCATCGGGGCCGTTTCGGGGACGGCGTCCTCGCAGCAGGGACACTTCCAGGTCCCGCGGCGGTGCTCGATCACGTAGACCTGGGCCGGGATGACGTCGAGCTGCTCGCTGGTCTTCGTGCCGATGCGCTTCAGCTCGGCGCCGCAGGCGCAGTGGGTGTGCTCGGGATCGTGTTCGACGACGACGCGGGGCAGGTTCTCGGGAAGCGGCTTGCGGCCGGCGCGACGGCGGGTATGCGCCGGGACCTCGATGGTCTCCGAGGCCTCGTCGTCGGCCTCGACCTCGACCTCCGCCTCGGCGGAAACGGCCTCGGCCTCGTCGAAGAGGGCGTACTGGGCCTCGCTGCGTTCGCTACTGGCGCCAAAGCGCTTGGCGCGTTCCAGGCGAAGTGCCTCGAGTACTGCGGCGAACCGGGCCTCGTAGGTCGCCTCCAGGGCGCGGAGTCTTTCCGCGTGCGTCCGGTGCAGTGCGTCGATCTGCGCCTGCTGGTCCGCGATCACGGCGCGCAGCGCCGCGATCTCGGTGCTTTCGGGCGAGGTTGAAAGCGGCGCAGCCATGCACCGAAGAATAACGTGACCTCAGGTCACCGCGCCATATTTCAGCCGTTGGTGCGGCGGCATGCGGAAGACATCGAAGCCCTCGAGCAGCCAGTGCAGGTGTTCCGCATCGATCGTCACGACGTCGCCCGGTTCCGACGCCGGCCACGCGAAGCGGTCCCGCTCCAGGCGCTTCAGCCACAGGCAGAAGCCCGTACGGTCCCACCAGAGGATCTTGATGCGGTCCTGGCGGCGGTTCGTGAACACGAACAGGGCTTCGCGCAGCGGGTCGAGGGCCATGGACGCCTGCACGAGCACCGCGAGCCCGTCGATCTGCTTGCGGAAGTCCACGGGGGCGCGGTGGAGGTAGACCTCGGCATCGGGAGCGAAGCGGAACATCAGAG
>CAZDBC010000642.1:0-2124 GCA_964503295.1 uncultured Kiloniellaceae bacterium
GTTTGAGGAGGGGGTTTCAATGCGGGTTGAGCGTCGATTCACGCAGCAGGGTCGCGACGTCTACGACGCCATCGAGTTCCGCCGCACGTCGAGCGAGATCCGCAATCCGGACGGTTCCGTCGTGTTCCGGGCGGACGATATCGAGGTGCCCACGGCCTGGAGTCAGGTCGCCTGCGACATCCTGGCCCAGAAGTATTTCCGCAAACGCGGCATCCCCCGGCGGCTGCGCCGGGTCGAGGAGAACGACGTGCCGTCCTGGCTGTGGCGCTCCAGGCCCGACAGCGAGGCCATGGCCGAGCTGCCGGAGGAGCAGCGCACGACCGGCGAGACCTCCGCCAAACAGGTGTTCGACCGGCTGGCGGGCACCTGGACCTACTGGGGCTGGAAAGGGGGCTACTTCGACCAGGAGGAAGACGCCCGGGCTTTCTTTGACGAGCTGCGCTACATGCTCGCGCGCCAGATGGCCGCACCGAACTCGCCGCAGTGGTTCAACACCGGCCTGCACTGGGCCTACGGCATCGAGGGGCCGAGCCAGGGACATTTCTACGTCGACCACAAGACGGGCCGGGTCAGCCGGTCCGGCGACGCGTATGAGCATCCGCAGCCGCATGCCTGCTTCATCCAGTCGGTGCAGGACGACCTGGTCAACGAAAACGGAATCATGGACCTCTGGGTGCGCGAGGCGCGCCTGTTCAAGTACGGCTCGGGAACCGGGACCAACTTCTCCGCGCTGCGCGGCGAGGGCGAGTCCCTCTCGGGCGGCGGTCGCTCCTCGGGCCTGATGAGCTTTCTCAAGATCGGCGACCGGGCGGCCGGCGCGATCAAGTCCGGCGGCACCACCCGACGGGCGGCCAAGATGGTGACCGTCGACCTCGATCACCCCGACATCGAGGCCTACGTCAACTGGAAGGTCATCGAGGAGCAGAAGGTCGCCGCCCTGGTGGCCGGTTCCAAGATCTGCCAGCGGGCGCTCAATGCCATCATGCGCGCCTGTGGCGAGGCGGCCGACGCGGGCGCCGGCGAAGCCGCTTTCGACCCCAAGGCCAACCCTCATCTGAAGGCGGCCATAAGGGCGGCGCGGCGCGATCAGGTGCCCGAGAACTACGTCCAGCGGGTGATCGAGTTCGCGCGCCAGGGCTACCGGCAGATCGACTTTCGCACCTATGACACCGATTGGGATTCGGAGGCCTATCTTACCGTTTCGGGCCAGAACTCGAACAACTCGGTGCGCGTGCCCAACGGCTTCATCGAGGCCGCCCTGGCGGACGGCGACTGGGAGCTGATCCGGCGCACCGACGGGCGGCCGCACAAGACCCTCAAGGCGCGCGAGCTCTGGGACCAGATCGCCCACGCCGCCTGGGCCTGTGCCGATCCCGGCGTTCAGTTCGACACCACGATCAACGAGTGGCACACCTGTCCCTACTCGGGGCGCATCAACGCGTCCAATCCCTGCTCCGAGTACATGTTTCTCGACGACACGGCGTGCAACCTGGCGTCGCTCAACCTCATGAGCTTCCGCACCGAGGACGCCGGCTTCGACGTCGCCGCCTACGAGCATGCCGTCCGGCTGTGGACCATGGTGCTCGAGATCTCGGTGCTGATGGCCCAGTTCCCGGCCAGGCAGATTGCCAAGCTGTCGTACGAATTCCGCACCCTCGGCCTCGGCTTCGCCAATATCGGCGGCCTGCTGATGGCCAACGGCCTGCCGTACGATTCCGACGCCGCCCGGGCGATGGCCGGCACCTTGTCGGCCATCATGACCGGCGTCGCCTATGCCACCTCGGCCGAGATGGCCGGCGAGCTCGGCGCCTTCCCGGGCTATGCCGCCAACCGCGAGGCCATGCTGCGCGTCATTCGAAACCATCGCCGCGCGGCGCACGGGGCGACGGATGGCTATGAAGGCCTTTCCGTCCTGCCCGTGCCGCTGGATGCCACGGCCTGTCCCGAAGCGGCGCTGGTCGCGGCGGCGCGGCGGGCCTGGGACCGGGCCCTCGAGCTTGGTCAGCAGCACGGCTACCGCAATGCCCAGGCCAGCGTGATCGCCCCGACCGGCACCATCGGCCTGGTCATGGACTGCGACACGACCGGCATCGAGCCCGACTTCGCCATCGTCAAGTTCAAGAA
>CAZDBC010000643.1:0-2124 GCA_964503295.1 uncultured Kiloniellaceae bacterium
AATGACAATAATTGTAATGCACAACTAAGCAAAAACACAGCTTTGTCACTTGGCATTTTAAATGCATTGGGACTAATTATTCGTTTGATGGTTTAAAGTGTACCTTGGGGCCCGGGTCGATACTCGGTCTAGGGGTGCCTGAGATTTGATTGTGAGGCTGACCGGCCGCGGAGGGTGAAGGTGGTATCCGAAGTCGTCGGCGGCGCCCGCCACGGTCTTGCACAGCTGTCACGCCCCTGGTCGGGGGCCGCCCTTGCGGTCCTGCTCAAGGTGCTCGACATTCTTGCCGTGATCGCGGTTGCGCTTGTCTGCCACGAGACGATCGTGCAGGAGGGCCATGCTGGCGCAGACAATTTCCGTCTTTACCTCGGGGCGGCCGTAGTGGGCGCCTTGACCGCGTCAGCGGTCTGGCATCTTTCGGGCGCTTATCGGGGCGAGTTCCTGTTTACGCGCCGGCTCCGGGTCGATCGTATCTTCCTGGGGTGGCTGGCAACGATCGGCCTGCTACTGGTTGTCGCGTTCCTGTTCAAGCTGTCGGAGAGTTACAGCCGCCTGTGGGCCGTCGCCTGGTTCGCCGCCACCTGCGCGGTCCTTGGGTTGGTGCGCGTAGGGCTGGGTCTGAAGGTGCGGGACTGGGTCGAACGGGGCTTCTTCGCACAACGCACGGTCATTGTCGGGGCCGGTCCGCACGGCGACCGGCTGGCCCGCCACCTGCGCGAGCAGGGGGATCCGAGAACACGGCTCATCGGCTTCGTCGATGAACGCGCCACGCGACACGCTCTCGAGGAGGCGGAGGCGGAATATCTCGGCGATGTCGAGCGCCTGATCGCCATGATCCGTCGCGGCCTGGTCGATCAGGTCTTCGTCGCCTTGCCCTGGCGGGCCGAAGCGAGGATTCGCGACATCATCGACCGCATCGCGATCACCACGGTGCCGATCCGCCTGGGGCCCGACTTCGTCGGCTTTCAGTTCCCGGACCGCAGCTTCAGCAGCGTCGCGCGTCTGCCGATGCTCAATCTTTTCGACCGACCCCTGTCGGGCTGGTCGCAGTTGCTCAAGGAGATCGAGGACCGGATTCTCGCTGTCCTCTTGTTGGTCTTTCTCGCGCCGCTGCTGTGCGTGATCGCGACGGCCATCAAGCTCGACAGTCCGGGACCCGTTCTGTTCCGGCAGAAACGTCATGGGCTCAATCACAACCTGATCGATGTCTGGAAGTTCAGAACCATGTACGTCGATCAGACCGATTGCGACTGCCACCGGCAAACTCTGCGCAACGATCCGCGGGTCACGCGGGTGGGCCGTTTCCTGCGCCGATCGAGCCTCGACGAGTTGCCGCAGCTCTTCAACGTCTTGTTCGGGGACATGTCGATCGTCGGGCCGCGCCCCCACGCGGTCGCGACCAAGGCGGAAGGCAAACTGTTCGAGGAAGTGGTCGAGCGCTATGCCGCCCGGCATCGCGTCAAGCCGGGGATTACCGGCTGGGCGCAGGTCAATGGCTGGCGCGGGGAAACCGATACCGTCGAGAAGATCCGCAAGAGGGTGGAGTACGACCTCTATTACATCGATCACTGGTCGGTATGGTTCGATGTGCGAATCCTCGCCCTGACGGCGCTTGTCCTGTGGCGCGACGACAACGCCTACTGACGATGGGACCTGCGCGGACGTCGGCCGCCCTCGGCCATTCGGCAAGCGCGCGCGAAGCCTCAGTCGTCCGCGCCGGCCGCGCGCCGTACGATGGGCGGTTCGGGCAGCCCGTCGATACCGCGCAGCAAGTCGTCGAAATAGGCGATCGTCTTCGACAGCCCTTCCCGCAGTCCGACCATCGGCTGCCAGCCCAGCCGGTCGCGGGCGAGGCCGATGTCGGGGCGACGCTGAAGCGGATCGTCCTGGGGCAGTGGCTCGAAGCGAAGCGCCGAGGAAGAGCCGGTCAACTCGAGCACCGTCTGCGCCAGCTCCAGAATCGTGAACTCGTCCGGATTGCCGAGATTCATCGGCCCGGTCACGGAGTCGTCGGTGGCCATGAGGGCCAGAAGGCCCTCGATCAGGTCGTCGACGTAGCAGAAGGAACGGGACTGATGCCCGTCGCCGTAGATGGTGATCGCCTGGCCGCGCAGGGCCTGGACG
>CAZDBC010000644.1:0-2119 GCA_964503295.1 uncultured Kiloniellaceae bacterium
GCCTTGGCAAGCGCGCGCAGGCGCTCGAGCTGTTCACGCAGACGCTCGATGTCGGCGGGCGCCGCCCGCTCGCTGGCCAGTACGGCGGCATAGCGCTCCAGGCAGATGCGCAGGCCGTAGATGTCGTCGATCTCCGCGAGCGTCAGTTCGCGCACGAAGAAGCCGCGCCGCGGATGGGCGACCAGGAGGCCGCGCTGCTCCAGGCGGCGGGCCGCCTCGCGCACCGGTGCGCGGCTGATGCCCATCTGGCGCGCCACCTCGGCCTCGACGAGACGCTGACCGGGACGCAGCCGCCCCGCGACGATCGCCTCGGTCAGACGATCGCCGACCTGGCTGACCAGGTCGACGTCCTGCAGCGCCGAGAAGGTCGCCGTTATGTCGGCACCGATCGACGGCGTCATGACCCCTTTCCTCCCTCACGACATGAGACCCTACGGGGAGAGATTGCCGACTGTCGACAGTTTTTCGGTTGAGGCGACCCAGACGCTATGGCAGGCTTTCATGCCGCATGGATCGCGGCCTTCGCGTGTGTCCTGCAAGGTCCGTTCTAGAAGGGGAAGCGATGTCGACAGCCCATGCCGCCACGGCCGAACGGCGCTTTGCGCCAGCCGAATGGCGTGCCCGGGTCGAACTGGCAGCCGCCTATCGCCTGGTCGCGCGCCATGGCATGGACGACGTCATCTACACCCACATTTCCGCGCGGGTTCCGGAGAGCGGCGACCAGTTTCTGATCAATCCCTACGGCCTGCTGTTCGATGAGATCCGGGCGAGCAATCTCGTCCGCGTCGATCTCGAGGGCCGCGTGCTCGACGACCCGGAAGGCCTCGGCATCAATCCGGCCGGCTTCACCATCCACAGCGCGGTGCACGCCGCGCGGCCCGACGTGGCCTGCGTGCTGCACACCCACACGGTGCCGGGCATCGCCGTATCGTGCCAGCGCGACGGACTGCTGCCGCTCAATCAATGGGCTTTGCAGTTCCACGACTCCATCACCTATCACGACTACGAGTCGATCGCGCTCGACCTCGACGAGCGGGCGCGGCTGGCGGCCGATCTCGGCGACAAGCCGGTCATGATCCTGCGCAATCACGGCCTGCTCACCGCCGGACGCAGCGTCGCCGAAGCCTGGAAGCTGATGTACAACCTCGACCGCTCATGCTCGGCGCAACTGGCCGCCCAGGCAAGCGGCGCGCCGCTCGTGCTGCCGCCGGCGGAGATCAGGGCCAAGACCGCGGCGCAGTACCGGCGTGCCTACGACGAGATCGAACAGGGCCGCGCAATGGACAGCGAGTGGACGGCCTTGCTTCGCCTGCTCGACAGGGAGGCGCCAGACTACCGACAGTGATCGTGCACCGGCGTCGGCACGGGCGGCCTGGCCGCGATAACGGGGGGCGACGCCACGAGAAGCAAACCAAAACAGGAGAGGCTCATGTTGAAACAGTTCACGCATCTGCTCGCGGCTGCCGCGTTCGCCGGCAGCCTGGGCGCGGCAGCGGCCGAGGAGCCCAAGTCGGGCGGCACCATGAACGTGGTGATCCAGCCCGAGCCGCCCGGCCTGATGCTCGGTCTGATCCAGAACGGACCGACCCAGATGGTCGCCGGTAACATCTATGAGAGCCTGCTGCGCTACGACACCGATCTCAATCCCATGCCCAGCCTGGCGACCTCGTGGGAAATCAACGAGGACGGCACGGTCTACACCTTCGAGCTGAAGGACAATGTCACCTGGCACGACGGCGAGCCGTTCTCGGCCGCGGACGTGGTCTTTTCGGCCGACGTCTTCCTGCGCGAGACGCACCCGCGATTCCGCGTCTCGCTGCAGCACGTCGAGAAGATCGAAGCGCTCGACGACACCACGGTGCGCTTCACGCTGAAACAGCCCTTCGGGCCCTTCCTCGGCATTTTCGAGGTCGGCACCATGCCCATGGTGCCCAAGCACATTTATGAGGGCACCGACTTCAAGAACAATCCGGCCAACAACACGCCGATCGGCACCGGCCCCTTCAAGTTCGAGGAGTGGGTCAAGGGCTCCTACATCCATCTGGTCAAGAACGAGGACTATCACGTCGAGGGACAGCCCTACCTCGACGAGATCTACTGGCACGTGATTCCCGATGCC
>CAZDBC010000645.1:0-247 GCA_964503295.1 uncultured Kiloniellaceae bacterium
CGCCTCGGCCGCCGCCTCGAACGCACGCATCGCCGCGTCGAGGTCCGGCGCCGGCATCGTCGTCCGCCGGATCCAGCCGGTCTCGACGCGGCGCAGGCGGATCGCCGCGCGCAGGATCACGCCGGTGAGGCCCATGCCCCCCACCGTCCAGTCGAAGAGCTCGGCGTGTTGCGTGCGCGAGCAGCGCCGCACGGCGCCGTCACCGTCCATGACGTCGAGCCAGTCGACGCAGGCGCGCATGGCGCCG
>CAZDBC010000645.1:257-2117 GCA_964503295.1 uncultured Kiloniellaceae bacterium
TTGCCGTGGACGTCGGCCGCGATCATCCCGCCGACCGTGACGAACTTCGTGCCGGGCGTGACCGCCGGGAACCAGCCGCGCGGCAGAAAGGTCGCGACGATGTCGGCGAGCAGCACCCCGGCTTCCGCGACGAGCTGCCCGCTCGCCGCGTCGAAGGCGAGCATTCGGTTGAAGTGCCGCATATGAAGGGTATTTCGATGGCCCACCGCGCTGTCGCCGTAGGCGCGGCCGTTGCCCCGCGCGACGGCGTCGCCGCGGCCGAGCGCGGCGGCAAGCGCCGCTTCGTCCCGCGGGGCGGCCAGTTCGGCCTCGACGACGGGGTAGCGCCCCCAGCCGGCGAGCTTCACGCCGCGCCCCTCGGCGCGAGCGCGGCGTCGGCGAACACGTAGCGTCGATCGAGATGGAACTTCACGGTGTAGCCGATCGCGAGTCCCAAAACGGCGCCCACCTCCCGCATCGTGTGCGTCTGCCAAGCGAGCCAGAATGCCGTCTCCGTGCCCCAGAAGATGGCCGTCGTGACGAGGCCCATCGCGCTGTAAAGGGTGAATTTGCGGCCGTGCGCGCGCAGGCCGGTGCTGGCGTCGAAGAAGATCCAGCGCTTATCGAGGGCGTATTTGACAACGAGGCCGACCAGCGTGCCGGCGGCGACCGCGAGAACGAAGCGCGGCGGCGTGTCGCCGCTCCACAACACCATACGCTGCGTCGCCAGGTTGGCGAGCACGGCGAGCAGCGCGAAGGCAGCGTAGCGGACGACGAGGGATCGCCACGTCACCATAGGGCGCCGGCCGTCGCGAAGCCGAGAACGAGCCCACCGCAGATCCAGCTGGTGCGGTCCTTGACGGCGAAGACGATCGGATCGTCGTGCATGCCGCCGCGATGCGCCACCATCACCATGCGGCTGAGCCAATAGAGGAGAATCGGGCAGATGCCCCACAGCACGGCGGGCTCCGCGTAGAGCTCCGTGACATCGGGCGACGTCAGATAGAGGGCGAGGACCAGCACCGAGACGTAGCCGGAACCGATCGCCATCTGCGACACCAGCGGAAGATCGTCGACGTGGTAGCCGCGACCGACCGGCTGCGACTGTCGGCGCCGGGCGTTGTCCACGAGCTCGGCATGGCGTTTCACCGCGGCGAGCGAGAGGAAGAAGAAGATCGAGAAGGCGAGCAGCCAGACGGAGAGCGAGATCCCCGTCGCGACGCCGCCGGCGATCAGGCGAAGGGTGTAGAGCCCGGCGAGAACGCAGATGTCCACGACCGCGTGCCGTTTGAGCACGGAGGAATAGGCGGCGGTCACGACGACATAGGCGAGCACGACGAGCAGGAAGTCGGGCCCGACGGTGGCCGCCACCGCGCCACCGCCGAGCACGAGCCCGGCCGCCATCCAGGTGCCGTGGGCGATCGGGACCCGACCGGACGCGAACGGGCGGGTGCGCTTGCGCGGATGCGCCCGATCCGCGGCGAGATCGACCAGATCGTTCATCACGTAGGCGCCCGAGGCGACGAGCGCGAACGCCGCAAAGGCCAGAAGGCTGGGCGCGGCCGCCGCCAGGTCGAGGCGGTGCGCCGCCAGCATCGGCACGAAGACGAGCAGGTTCTTGAGCCATTGGTGCGGTCTGAGGGCGTCGAGATAGGGCCGCCACGCCGCCGAAGCGGTGGTCAAATGCTCGAATTCCCGGCCCAGTGCCTCCACGCGGGCCCGCAGCGCCGCCGGCGCGTTGACCGTGATGGCACGGCGGGCCTTTTGCCACACCGGCAAGTCCGCCCAGGCGTCGCCCATATAGGCGTAACCGGTCGCCGCGAAGCGACGGCCGAGGAACTCCGCCTTCGCCGCGCCCTTCAGGTTGCGGACGCCGTCGGA
>CAZDBC010000646.1:0-2115 GCA_964503295.1 uncultured Kiloniellaceae bacterium
CTGCGCAAGCACGGCTTCGGGGGCGCGGTCTACTCGATCAACCCGCGCCGCGACACCGTGCTGGGCGAGCGCGCCTGGCGCGAGCTGGCCGAGGTGCCCGGGCCGGTCGACCACGCCTTTGTGCTGACCGGGACCGATGCGGTCGCGGACGCAGTCGAGGCCTGCGGCCGCGCCGGCGTGCGGGTGGCGACGATCCTGGCCGACGGCTTCGCCGACGCCGGCCCCGAGGGCGCGGCGCGGCAGGCGGCCCTGCGCGACCGGGCACGCGCGCTCGGCGTGCGCCTGATCGGCCCCAACAGCCTGGGCGTCGCGGTGCCGCCCATCGGCTTGGCGCTGACCGGCAACGCAGCGTTCGAGACCGAGCGGCTGATCCCCGGCCGCACCGCCCTGCTCTCGCAGAGCGGCAGTGTGCTCGGCGCCCTGCTCTCACGCGGCCAAGCGCGCGGGCTGGGCTTCTCGCACCTGGTGTCGGTCGGCAACGAGGCCGATCTGGGCGTGGGCGAGCTCGGCTGTCTGCTGGTAGACGATCCCGCAGTCGACGCGCTGGTGCTGTTCCTCGAATCGGTGCGCGCCGACGGCGGGCTCGACACGCTCGCCCGCGCCGCTCACGCGGCCGGCAAGCCGGTGATCGCCTACAAGCTGGGCCGATCCGAGGCCGGGCGCGGCGCGGCGCTCACGCATACCGGCGCCATCGTCGGCTCGGACGCGGCGGTCGACGCCTACTTCCGCCGCCACGGCATCCTCCGCGTCGACCAGATCGAGACGCTGGTCGAACTGCCGCCGCTGGCCGCCGGACGGTCGCTCGCCGACATCGCCGGCAAGGCGGCGGTGGTCACCACCACCGGCGGCGGCGGCGCCATGGTGGCCGACCGGCTGGGCCTGGCGGGGGTCGAGCTGGCGGCGCTGTCCGACGACACCCGAAAGCGCCTCGAAGCCCAGGGAATTGTCGTGAAAGGCGGACAAATTGTCGACGTGACATTGGCCGGAACCCGGCCCGAGGTGATGCGGGCGGTGGTCGAGGCCCTCGTGGCCCAGCCCGACGTCGGCGTCGTGGTGGCCGCCATCGGCTCCTCGGCGCAGTTCCATCCCGAGCTGGCCGCGGCGTCGCTCGAAGCCTTCGCCGGCGCCGCGACCCCGGTGGTCGCCTTCCTGGTGCCCGACGCGCCCGAGACCGCGCGCATGCTCGGCGCCAAGGGCGTGCCGTCCTTCCGCACGCCCGAGGCCTGCGCCGACGCGGTGGCGGCGGTGCTGCGCCACCGCGGCCCGGTCTCGGTCGAGCCGCCGCGTGCGGCGCCCGCCGTCGATCTCGGCGCCGGCGCCCGCGCGGCGGTCGAGGCGCTGGGCATCCCGGTGGTGCCCGAGTTGCACCTCGCGCCCGGCGAGGCGGTTCCCGACCCCCTGCCCTTCGACTGGCCGGTGGCGCTCAAGCTCGACGCGGCGCAGGTCGCGCACAAGACCGAGGCCGGCGGCGTGGCGCTGGACCTCGCCGACCGCGGCGCGCTCGAGGCCGCGCGCGAGCGCATGGCGCGCACCGCCGCGGCGGCCGGGATCGCGGCTTCGGCGATGGTCGTGCAGCCCATGGAGCGCGGGCTGGGCGAGGTGCTGCTGGGCTTCCGGGTCGACCCCGGCGTGGGGCCGATCGTCACGGTCGGTGCCGGCGGGGTACTGGCCGAGGTCTACGCCGACTCGGCGACGGAACTGGCGCCGGTCGGCCGCGCCCTGGCCCGCGAGATGATCGAGCGGGTGCGCGGCCTCGCCCCGCTGCGCGGCTATCGCGGCCGGCCGCGGGGCGATCTCGAAGCCCTGGCCGACGCCGTAGCCGCCTTCTCGACCCTCGCGCTGGCTTGCGAGGGACGGACCATCGAGGCCGAGATCAACCCGCTGATCGTCCGCGGCGAGGGCGAAGGCGTGGTCGCCGTCGACTGGCTGCTGGCGGGAGACGACAAGATCGGCAACGAAGGGGGGACGCGATGATCGACAAACTGCCCGAACTCGTGAACGGCGACGACTGGCTGGTCGGCCAGGGGCGTCACATGGACACCACCTTCCTGGTCGGCGTCGGCGACGACGAGTGGCTGCTTACGGTACGCGGCGGCCGCATCGAGGCCGTCGAGC
>CAZDBC010000647.1:0-2112 GCA_964503295.1 uncultured Kiloniellaceae bacterium
GCAGGTTGTTGAAGTCGTGGGCGATGCCGCCGGTCAGCTGGCCGACCGCTTCGAGCCGCTGGGCGCGCTGGTACTGCGACTCCAGGGAGCGGTAGTTGGTCACGTCCTGGGCGACGCCGACGACGCGCACGACCTTGCCGTTCTTCGTTTCCGGATAGCCGCGGTCGCGGATCCAGCGTTCCTCCCCGTCGGGCCGCAGGATGCGATACTCCTGCTCGTAGTAGCCTTCGGGCTGACGCTTGACCGCCTCGGCGACGCGGTCGCGGTCGTCCGGATGGACCGCCTCCAGGAACGAAATCGGTCGCGCGTAGAGCTCCTCGACCGGGCGGCCCCAGATCTCCTCGTAGGCCGGACTGACGTAGATCATGCGCTGCTTTGCCGGATCGGAGACCCAGAAGACGTCGTGGATGGTCTCCGCGATCTGGCGGAAGCGCTCGGCCTGCTCGTCGGCGTGCGCGCGCGCCGACTTGATCTGGCGCATGGCGCTCCACAGCAGGCCGTACAGGCCGGCCGCCGTCGCCGCCACGTAGAACAGTCCCTTGACGGTCTGGGCGGCGGTGGTATCGCCGCCCGGCAGCAGCTCGACCAGGCTGTCGCTGATCAGGATCCACAGCACGCCGAGCACGGCATAGACCGCCGTCGCGCGCCGTGGAGAGCTCTCCCAGTCGCTGAAGAAGCGGATCAGTCCGCCGATTCCGATCCGACCGGCCGTCGGATAATCCATTTGGATCCTTCCGAGCGTTTCCGAGACGATCCCGCCAAGGAACGCAAACATATGTTATCAAGCCATGCAGGCGATGCGAGAAATTTCTTGCCGGCCTTCCCGCGCGAGGCCCGCCGCCGCCGCGTTCGGCCGTCATATGGCCGGACAGGATAGAGGGCCGGGATTAACGCTTGATTAACCAACCGCCGGCCGGCGTATCCTGCCGGGGCACCTGGGGCGATCACGGGAGGAGACCATGGCCGAACCGCAGCACAGCTTCGCCGAGCGCTTTCCGGAGATGAAGGACGCGATCCTCGAGCTGTTCCAGACCAACGTCGCCTTCCAGGAGATCTGCACGAAGTTCGGCAAGGTCTGGGACCAGCTCAACGAGCTCGAGCAGGGCGACGTCGCCGGCCACGGCGGCGAACCGGAGCGCCTGCGCAAGGAGGCCTCCAACCTCGAGTACGAGATGCTCAACATGTTGCGCGATCACATGCGCACGTGACGACGGCCGGCACCCGCGTGACAGCGCTGTTCACGCTCGGCTACGAAGGCCTATCGCTCGCTGATCTCCTGGCCGCCCTTTCGCGGGCCGGAATCGAAACCCTGGTCGATGTGCGCGAGGCACCGGTGTCGCGCAAGCCGGGCTTTTCCAAGCGCGCGCTGGAAGGGGCCGTGACGGCGCGCGGCATCGGCTATCTCCACCGGCGCGCGCTCGGCACGCCCAAGGCCGGACGCGATGCCGCGCGCCGCGGCGACCTGGCCGTCTTCAGGCGGATCTTCGACGCCCAGCTCGCCAGCCCCGCGGCGCAAGGCGCGCTCGACGACGTCGCCGCGACGGCGACGCGCGCGCGCGTCTGCCTGCTGTGCTACGAGCGCGATCCGGCGTGCTGCCACCGTACGATCGTCGCCGACGCACTGGCCGAACGCACCGGACTGACGATCACGCATCTCGACGCCGTAGCGGAAGGTTTTGCGTGAGGCTCCAGACGTTCGCCTGGCCCACGCCACCTTGCTATCGGGCCTCTCCCCACCGCCAGATCAGGTTCTCCCGGCCCGCGCCACTTCATCGAGGCCTTCTCTGAGTGCCTGATCGAGGATCGCCAGCGCGCGGTCGATCTCCTCGCGCGTGACGGTGAGCGGCGGGGCGATGCGCCAGACCGAGCCGCGCTCCGGCCGGCGACGGATGTTCATGGAGAGGCCGAGCGCGAAGCAGCGCGCCGTGGTCGCCGCGCCCAGGGCGTGGAAGGGCTCGCGCCGCTCGCGGTCCCTGACCAGCTCGACGCCGAGCAGCAGGCCCTTGCCGCGCACCTCGCCGATCGCCTCGTGGCGCTGCTGCAGCGCCTCCAGCCCGGCGCGCAGGTAGGCGCCCACCTCGGTGGCGCGCGCGATCAGGTCCTCGCGCTCGA